>CAZIQE010000119.1:0-4659 GCA_964541385.1 uncultured Eubacteriales bacterium
TCACCCCTGAATCCGCTCTGCCTCTGACCCTCACCAGTTATTCCCCCTGCTTCCGGAAGGAAAAGGGCGCCCATGGCATCGAAGAGCGGGGCATCTATCGGATCCATCAATTTGAAAAGCAGGAAATGATCGTGATCTGCAAGCCCGAAGACAGTATGCGTTGGTTCCATAAAATGTGGAGCTATTCCGTGGAGCTTTTCCGTTCTCTGGATATCCCCGTGCGGACGCTGGAATGCTGCACCGGCGATCTTGCCGATCTGAAGGTGAAATCCTACGACGTGGAAGCGTGGTCGCCCAAGCAGCAGAAATATTTTGAGGTTTGCTCCTGCTCCAATCTGGGCGACGCCCAGGCGCGCCGCTTAGGCATCCGGGTGAAGGGCGAGGACGGCAGGAAATATCTGGCACATACCTTGAATAATACCGTTGTGGCGCCGCCCAGAATGTTGATCGCCTTTTTGGAAAATAATCTGGAATTTGACGGCGAGAAATACAGCGTTCGCATCCCCAAAGCACTGCAACCTTATATGGGCGGTCAAACCGTGATTTTAGAAAAATAAGCGACATTCAAAAAAGGCACCGACCGTTGCCAAAAATGCGGCAGAGAGAAGGATTCTCTCTGCCGCATTTTTATTGGATCAGCGAATGCCGAATTTTTCGATGATATAGTCCATATCCTTATCGCCTCTGCCGGAGAGGTTGATGAGGATTGAGCCCTTGCCCATGGTTTTGGCGAGTTTCATTGCGTAGGCAACGGCGTGGGAGCTTTCAACGGCGGGGATGATCCCCTCCATTCTGGAAAGCTCGAAGAATGCATTGACGGTTTCCTCGTCGTTTACGACATCGTATTTCACACGACCAAGGTCGTGCAGGAAGGCGTGTTCGGGTCCGCTGGACGGATAGTCCAGGCCGCTTGCCACGGAATACACGGGAGCGGGCTCGCCGTTCTCATTCTTCAGCATAATGCTGTTGAAGCCGTGCATAATCCCTTCCTCGCCGTAGGTGAGGCTGGCGGCGTGGTCGCCCATTTTGGCGCCTCTGCCGAGAGGCTCGATGCCGTAGATATCAACGGGATCGTTGAGGAAGCCGGAGAAGATGCCCATCGCATTCGATCCGCCGCCGACGCAAGCCACAACGGCATCGGGAAGCTCGCCCGTCATATCCAGAAACTGTTCTCTCGCTTCAATGCCGACAACGCTCTGGAAATCCCGCACCATCATCGGGAAGGGATGGGGCCCGACCACAGAGCCGATGCAGTAGATCGCATCCTTATACTCCCTGCAGTAGGCTTCAAAAGCGGCATCCACAGCCTCCTTCAGCGTTTGAAGACCGTCTGTTACCTCCACAACCCTTGCGCCGAGGATCTTCATTCTTGCCACGTTGGGCGCCTGCTTTTTGATATCCACCGCACCCATATAAATATCGCACTCCAGACCGAAATATGCGGCGGCAGTTGCAAGGGCAACGCCGTGCTGACCGGCGCCGGTTTCGGCGATGACCTTCTTTTTGCCCATATATTTAGCGAGCAGAACCTCGCCCATACAATGGTTCAGCTTATGTGCGCCGGTATGGTTCAGATCTTCACGCTTTGCGTAGAGCTGAACGCCGGTGCCGATCTTTTCGGAGAGTCTTGCAAGGTGGGAAATCGGCGTGGGTCTGCCCTGAAATTCCCGGCGGATGCGGCGAAGCTCATTGATGAACTTGCGGGATTTGCAGATGGTTTGATACGCCTCGCTGATCTCATTCATTGCGGTTTGCAGCTCGGGCGGAATATAAGAACCGCCGTATTTGCCGAAATAGCCGTTTGCATCGGGATAGTTTTTAAAGTAGGTGCTGAAATCGATATTGTTAAATTTCATTGTATGTTCCTCCAATTATTAATATAGATTGTTTGCGTTTTGTATTCGTCGTCGGGAAAAAATTTAAGATACGGCGCTTCGGGCGCCACCGGCGCTTTGCGAACGGCATTTGATCGACCTCCTTTCAAGTATTGAAAACAAAAAACGCCCTTGACAGAACGGTTACGCTCTGCCAAGGACGAATAAAAACTTATCCGCGGTGCCACCTTGATTCACATCCGGATTGGATGTACGCTTTTCGGGATACCAGCATATCCCCCGCAAATGACGTTTGCTTGCAACGTCGCAGAATACTCGGCAAATCGCTTTGCCTTTGACTGCGCCCTCAGCGGCCCATTTGACAACTTGTTTCTAACCCGACTCTCAGCACCACGGGTTCTCTGTATAGGCATCATTGCCGTTATCTCCGCCTCAACGGTTTAAAATATTTTTTTATCATTATAGCATCGGCGACTGCGGTTGTCAATCATTTTTTACGAATACGTTTTGATGATCTCCTCTGCAACCACCTTTTTGGACACACAGCGATCCATTGCCTGCTTCTCTATATAGCGGTGCGCCTCCGGTTCATCCAGCTTCAATTCGCTGATCAGGAGCCATTTTGCCCGGTTGACGAAGCGGATCTCCTCCATCTTTTCTTCGATGGAAAGGGTTTTCTTCCCGGTTTTTCTCAGCTTTTCCCTTGCGCTTGAAAGCCAGCTGAGCGCCATTGCCATCATCGGCTTTGAGGTTGGCTTTGAAAGCACAAACACCCCGTGCTCCGCCACCTTATCATAAATCGTCTGCAAAAGCTCGGTGTGCACCATCAGCAATACAACGGTTTCCCTCGCATTCGCCGTGTCGATCGCAAACCGGATGCCGACGTCATCGGGGAGCGGAGAATTGATGATCACAAAATCAAAAGCACGCTCGGCAAGGGCTCGCTTGGCGGCGTTGACGTTCGATACGAAATTGGTGGGGGAGTATTTTGAGCTGGGGAGCAAGGGGGAGAGCCCGCTATTAAAGCCTTCTCCCGCCGAAACGATCAGAACGCTGTATACCCGCTCTTTCAAGCTCATTTTACTCCCCTCCTTTCGGGCTGATCGTCCGCTTTATTGCTTGCAGTAGATCTTTGAAATTTCCGCAGGAACGTATTTCCGGATGAATTCACTCTCTGCCGCCGCCTTGCAGGCTTCCTCTAAGCTTGCAGGCAGCTTTTTGAAGCGTTTCAAGGCTTCATCATCCGCTTTATAGAGGTTCAGATCGGCTTCTTCGGGCAGATCCGGCTTATTTTTGAGACCGTGGAGCGCCGCATAAATCAAAAGGGTGAAGGCAAGATACGGATTCGCCGTTGGATCCGGCGAACGAAGCTCCGCACGGCGGTATTCCCCGACTGCCGCAGGAATGCGCACAAGCTGAGAACGGTTTTCACTTGACCAGGAAACGTAGCCGGGCGCTTTTTCCTTTCCGAACCGCTTATAGGAATCCTCGGTTGGGTTGAGAAATGCCGTTATATCCACGATCTTATCCAGAATGCCGGCGATCATATAGCGGAGATTTTCCGCCCGTTCGCTTGGCTGAACAGACATATTGATATGGAATCCGTTGCCCGGCTTCCCCTCCAGAGGCTTCGCCCCGAAATCAACAACAACGCCGTTTCGGCGTGCCACGATTTTCACAACGGTTTGGAAGGTCATCGTGTTATCCGCCGCAGTGAGCGGATCGGAATAGCGGAAATCGATCTCATTCTGACCGGGTCCTTCCTCATGGTGGGAGCTTTCGGGGCGGATGCCCATCTGCTCCAGGGTCAGGCAAATTTCCCGGCGGATGTTTTCGCCCCGGTCTTCGGGGGCAAGATCCATATAGCCCGCATCGTCATAGGGGATTTTGGTCGGCTTATTTTTATCGTCCAGCTCAAACAGATAGAATTCCTGCTCGGCTCCGAAGGCAAAGGTATAGCCGGCTTCTTTCGCATCCTCCACCGCCTTCTTGAGCAGACTCCGGGTATCGCATTCAAACGGCGTTCCGTCGGGATAGGTGATGGCGGAAAACATCCTTACCACCTTGCCGTGCTCCGGCCGCCAGGGAAGCAGCGTGAGCGTTTCGGGATCGGGATGGAGCAGAAGATCGCACTTTGTTTCATCGCCGAAGCCCACGATCGCCGAAGCATCGAAGGCGATACCGTATTCAAAGGCACGGGGCAGCTCCTCCGGCATAATTGATATATTCTTTTGTTTCCCGAATACGTCGCAAAAGGCAAGACGAATGAATTTAACGTCCTCCTCCCGGGCATATTGAATAACCTCTTCCTTTGAATATTTCATAATATCCTTTCCTACTTTCATTTAGTTTGCAACATACATTTGTTTATAGGGGTTTTTGCTGTCGGGGGTAACAACGGTAAAGGGCGAGGATAAAACCTCATTCCTATCATAACCGAATAAATCACAATATTCGGCAACGTATGCTTTTAATTCCTCCAGATCCGCTGCATCGGCGGGGCGGGCTGTTACCTGACCCGGAAACTTGATATCCCTGCATTCGCCTCGAAGGAACATCTTTCCGCCGTGCATCCCGGTGCAGGGAAAGAAGCCGACGATTTTTTTGCTCCCGGCTTCAAGACCGAGCACAACGATCACGCCGCCCGCCTGATACTCGCCGAGAAAGCTTCCTGCGGTTCCGCCGATCACCATAACGGGAACCTTTTCCTTATACGCCTTCATATGAATGCCCGCCCGGTAGCCCGCATTGCCCTTCACAAAGATTTTTCCGCCACGCATCGCATAACCGGCGGCATCGCCGATATTGCCGTGGACAACGATCT
>CAZIQE010000120.1:0-3291 GCA_964541385.1 uncultured Eubacteriales bacterium
ACCTTCGCCGATAACCGGGTGCTGGAAACGTTGAACGAGGATAGCGCCAATGTGGCGTATGAACTGACCTTCCTTTTGGTGGGCGTTCTTTGCTTTATCTACGTGGTGCTGATCAAAAAGCAGAGGCTGGTGCCCAAAATGGAAGGGCCCAAATATCTGGGTGCGCTTTGCGAAACGGCGGGGCAGTTTGCGTATATCTACGCCATTTCCGATACCGAACATCTGGCGATGTCGGCTCCGATCATCTCTTCGTATTGCGCCGCATCGGTGCTCTGGAGCAGAATTTTCCTGAAGGAAAAACTCTCGTTCAAGCATTATCTGATGATCGTTCTGGTGGTGATCGGGATCGCCATTATGGGCTTTTTGGATCTTTAATTCCGAAAGATAAGCCAAAAAAGTTGATAAAGCGCGATACTTTGTGATATGATAAGAACATCCATACTGTAAGGGGGCGGCTATGAATTTTTTAGAAATTGTGATTGAAAAGGGATTGCCCTATTTGATTTCTCTTTTGGAGATTATGGGGATCTTTGTTGTCGGCTGGAGCTGTATCACGGCGTTTTGGGAATATATTCAAACCGCCTTTTTAAAGAAAGAACTGGATCTGCAGACCCATTTTGCAAACGGACTTGCAACGGGCTTGGAATTTAAGATGGCCGCCGAGATCCTGAAAACCGTTCTGGTGCGGGAGCTCAGCGAGCTTTTGATCCTGGGTGCTGTGATCTTATTGCGTGCGCTCCTGAGCCTTTTAATCCATTTTGAAATGAAGAAACCAAAGGAAAAGTGAAAGACCCTTTTTGTAAAAAGGGTCTTAAACCCCAAAAACTTTCAAACTGAAAAAGGGATAAAATGAAGCCTTGCGGGGAGACTGCAAGGCTTCATTTTTTAATAAATGCATTGACCTTTATTTCAGAAATTTTGCAGAAATATTTCTGAAATTTCCCGGAAGGCAAAAATGAGAAAAACTGATTCGGCGGGGCAGGAAATTCCGGCGGGAAAAAATTAGTTTGCTTTTTGGGAAAAAATATGGTACTCTTTAATTAAGATAAAAAATGAGTAACCATTGAAAAGGCGTGTATCCATATTTTGATTCATAATGCAGGCTCTTTTTTAGGAGGAAGAAATGAAAAAACTGATGTCTACTATGCTGATCGTTGTGCTTTTATGCGCCATACTCAGCACATTTGCACTTCTCACAGCCACCGCAACCGAAGGCACCACCGGCGATTGTAGCTGGAAATTGGTAGGCACGGTTCTCACCATCAGCGGCGATGGCGCAATGGGGGATTATTCCAGCTCACCCTGGGTGAAATATTCGATCACCGAAGCGCATATCGAGCCCGGTGTTACCAACATCGGCAAATATGCCTTTAATAAGTGCGTTGCGCTGAAAACCGTGACCATTGCGGATACCGTCACCACCATTGGGGTTAGTGCCTTTGACGGCTGCGAAAAATTGAAATCCGTCACCATCCCGGATAGCGTTACCGTTATTAACGATAAAGCCTTTTATCTTTGCAAAGGGCTGGAGACCGTGACCATCGGAAACGGCGTTACCACGATCGGCAAAAGAGCCTTTTATCATTGCACCGGGCAGAATACCGGGCTTACGACCCTGACGCTCGGAAATAACGTTGAAACGATCGGCGATTATGCCTTTGCCGGCTGCGATAAGCTGACCGCCGTGACCCTTCCCGCCGGCGTTACCGCCATTGGGCAATTTGCCTTTAATGCTTGTGCGGGGCTCACATCTCTCACCATTCCGGATGGCGTGACCTCCATTTCCACGTTCGCCTTTGAGGCTTGCTCAGGGCTTGCGACTCTGAACGTCGGAAAGGGGCTTGCCACCGTTGATCCTTATGCATTTGATCAATGCGCCGGGCTGACGGACGTTCACTTCAACGGCACCGAAGAAGAGTGGAAGCAGGTGACCGTCGGCAGTCATAACGAGCCCCTTTCACGGGCAACGGTTCATTATGTCGTGACCCATACGCATAGCTATGACAATGCTTGCGATACCACCTGCAATGAATGCGGTGAAATTCGTCCGGTTGGCGATCACGTTTACACGAACGCCTGCGATCCCGACTGCAACGTTTGCGGCGCAACCCGTACTGTTGGCGAGCACGTTTACACCAATGTATGCGATCCCAATTGCGATATCTGCGGTGCCGCCCGCACGGTCAATAATCACGTTTACGAAAATGCATGCGATCCTACCTGCAACGTTTGCGGCACGTTCCGTACCGCTCCGCATTCTTACGATAACGCTTGCGATATCAATTGTAATCTCTGCGGCTTGACCCGCACAACTACGCATTCCTTCGGAGAATACGTTTATAACAATGATGCCACCTTGGAAAAGGACGGCACCAGCACCCGCAAGTGTTCCGTTTGCGGCTATAGCGAAACGATTCCCGCACCCGGCACAAAGCTTGTTCTTTCCAATCCCTTCACGGATGTGAAGGCAGGGGCTTACTATGAAAAGGGTGTACTTTGGGCGGTTGCAAAGGGCGTTACGAAGGGTACCTCTGCCACCACCTTCTCCCCGAATAAGCCCTGCTCCCGTGGCGAGATCGTAACCTTCCTCTGGCGGGCAAACGGCTGCCCCGAGCCGCAAACCACATCGAATCCTTTCACAGATGTGAAAGCAGGGGCTTACTATTCCAAGGCGGTTCTCTGGGCGGTGGAAAAGGGCGTTACCGCCGGCACGGCACCGGACAAATTCAGCCCCAATGCCGATTGTACCCGGGAACAGATCGTAACCTTCCTCTGGCGTTCTCAAGGCAAGCCGGTGATGGGCTCCGCCAATCCCTTTAAAGACGTAAAAGGCGGCACTTATTACTATAATGCCGTTCTCTGGGCGGTTAACGAACAGATCACAAACGGAACCTCTCCCACCACCTTCGCCCCCAAAGCAGATTGCACACGTGGGCAGATCGTAACCTTCCTCTATCGTTGCCTTGCTTAATAAAATTTTAGAAGGTCGGCAAACCCATCCGACCGATCATCACCAAAAATGCAGAATGCTACAGAAATATTTCGGTAGCATTTCTGAAATTGTTGAAAAATTCTTTTTTAGGAGGAAAACAAATGAAAAAAATAATATCCACCACGTTGATCTTCGTGCTTTTATGCACCCTGCTCAGCACCTGTGCCCTTCCCGCTGCCGCCGCCACCTCCGGCATTACCGGAGATTGCACCTGGACGCTTGACGGCACCATCCTCACCATCAGCGGCCAAGGCGCAATGGGGGATTATGATCGGGGTAGTCCCTCGCCTTGGGGAACT
>CAZIQE010000121.1:0-1926 GCA_964541385.1 uncultured Eubacteriales bacterium
TCACGTTTTGCCTGGCGGGATCCTTCCAATCCTACCTCCCCTTCCTGGGAATTTACAGCATCGCCGTCGTCTTATATTTCCTCTTTATGCGAAAAGACCTTTCAGGGGCATTGCATTTGCAGGCTCGAAAGTAGGAAAAAAATGAAGATGATGGATTGTGTAGAGGTTATTGCGGAAAAACAGGAATATGCCAAAGAGGGCGTCCATCGGGGGATGCAGGGATGGATTTGCCTTGATGACAACAGAAACGGCACGTGGCTTGTTAATTTTCCGCAATACGGTGAAAAAGAGGATGTTGCCGAAATTTCCATTTTGGAAGAAGACTTGGTTCAAATCCCTAAAATGGATGCAAAAATCAACGAACTGATCAAATTATCATTTGGCGAGTAATTCAAAAAGCAGATGAAAGCAATTTCATCTGCTTTTTGCTTTTTTTATTTTTTATTGATATCAAACGCCGGGTTGAAGGCATAATAATTTTTGCTGTTCAGGTGCTGTTTCACCTGACCCAACGCTTCTCCGAACCGTTGGAAATGCACAACCTCCCGCTCCCGCAGGAACTTAATGGGATCTCTTACGTCCGGATCCCGGATCAACCGCAGGAGGTTATCATAGGTGGTGCGTGCCTTTTGCTCTGCGCCCATATCCTCGGTGAGATCCGTGATCGGATCGCCCTTGGATTGGAAGGTCAGGGCACTCCAGGGCACGCCGCCGGCGGACTGCGGCCAAACGCCGGCAGTATGATCCACATAATAATCGGCAAAGCCCTGCTTCTCGATTTCGTCGGCAGAAAGACCTTTCAGGAGTTGACGCACCATAGACGATACGATCTCCATATGCGCCAGCTCTTCCGTGCCGATGTCCGTAAGTGTGGCGGCAACCTCGCTATAAGGCATCGCATAGCGTTGGGATAAATAACGCTGAGAGGCTCCGAGCTCACCGTCCGGTCCGCCGAATTGTATATGGTTATAAAAGGGCAATTCCGCTTTATTAGATGTCGAATATTGAAGGTATTCGTCTAATAATGCAGGAAATCCGAAAAGCCTTTAAAAAATCCATATACTGAAGTTGGAGGTCGAAAAAAAATGAAAACTGTCATTGAGCAAACATTACATAATTTAGGTGTTACAAGAAATTACCGTGGATACCGTTGCACGCTTGTGGCGGTGGAACTGGTATTGGAAAATGAAGACTGTATGGTTAATATGATGCAGGGGCTTTATGCTCCGGTGGCTGAGGTTATTGGATGCCCACGGCATTCTATCGAGCGGAACATCCGAACCGTAATCAACCGTGTTTGGAACACCAACCGTCCGTTGCTTTTCAAATTAGCGGGATTTCCTATGGTAATGCAGCCAACCGTTGGAGAATTCATCGATATCATTTCCACACATATTATACGCACTTGTCGAACCCAAGTCAAGTAATAGATCCCCCGGAGCAATCCGGGGGATCATTTTTTGTCGTTTTCAAACCTTCAATGCTCTCGCAATTGCAACGGCAAATTCTTCTCTGGTGATATAGTCCTTCGGTCTGAAGTTTCCATTGTCATCACCCTTCATTATGCCTAAATCGGAAACCTTTTTCACGGCATCCAATGCCCACGGAGCAATCTTTTCCGCATCTTTGAATTTCGTCACTTTCGTCCCCCCTTTCATATAATCGATACCAAGGTAGGAGCAGATGCCTTTGCAGATAGCACAAACAACGGCTTTTTGCTCGTTCGCCTCATCAACCTTCGCTTTGTCGGATTTGTTTGAAATAAAAGCAATCTCGCAGAGAAAGGCCGGTGCTTTCGTTTCTCTAAGAACGCATAGGCCGGGACGTTCTTTGATTCCCCGGTCGGTCGTTTTAAGTACGGAAACGAGATTTCTTTGAACCATTTTTGCTATTTTTTCAGCATTCCCGCCCTTCGCATAGATAAGC
>CAZIQE010000122.1:0-4688 GCA_964541385.1 uncultured Eubacteriales bacterium
CCCGAATTCGGGTGGTCGACCCGCGGCATTACGATGGAGAACACGACCGCAGTAAGCGAATATTTTATGCTGCGTTCGGAAAATCTCACCTTTAAGGGCGTGACCTTCAAGGGGAAATACTCCTTCCAGTATATCAAAAATGCCGTTTTTGAGGACTGCGTATTTGAAACGAAGGATGCCTTCTGGCACGGTGAAAATATCACGGTGAGAAACAGCACGGTAAAGGGCGAATACCTTGCGTGGTACTCAAACGGGCTGACGCTGGAAAACTGCAGGATCATCGGCACGCAGCCCTTCTGCTATTGCAGGAATTTGAGGCTGATCAACTGCGAAATGATCGATTGCGATCTTGCCTTTGAAAAGAGCGAGGTAGAGGCAAGCATCACAACGCCCGTGATCAGCATTAAGAATCCGCTATCGGGATCCATCTGCGTTCCGTCTGTGGGCGAGATCATCCGGGATGATGAAACGTCCAAAGGAAAAATTGTAATTTGTTCAACCTGCTGTACCTAAATAAGGTGAGGAGGACGATGAAAATGAAAAAAACGATCGCAATGCTCCTTGGCATAACACTCTTGCTTATGATGTCTGCCTGCGCATCAGAGCAGCAGACTGCCGGGAAGCCGGAAACGTTCCCGGAAGCGAATACGGAGCAATCAAAGGAGGAAAAACCAATGAAGGAAGCAAAGTTCTATATTACTGCCAATGGCACGACCTTTACGGCAGATTTCGCAGATAACGATAGCGCAGATGCATTCCGTGATCTGCTCCGTGAAGGGGATCTGACGATCCGTATGAGCGACTACGGCAGCTTTGAAAAGGTTGGAAGCATCGGAACGTCATTGCCCCGTAAGGATACGCAGATCTCCACAACCACCGGAGATATTATGCTTTATCAAGGCAATCAAGTTGTTATTTTTTACGGTACCAACAGTTGGAGTTATTCCCGCCTCGGGAAGATTGACGGCGCAACCGCCGAGGCGCTGCTTTCTGCATTCGGCAGCGGTGACGTGACCGTGATCTTCTCTCTCAATGGATAAGAAAGTTGATTATTAAATTACTTTATGTTATAATAGCCGCAGTACGGCTATTATAGATTGCGGGGCAACCGCAATTTATGGACAGGCAGATTACTGATGATTGGCGGTGAGCAGGATGAATAATACGGGCGTTTTTATTAGTCATCATTCAAATTCTTCGATTAGTTTGGTTCTGGAGCTTTCAAACGTGCTTCAAGCATATGAGATCGACCATTGGTATGCGGAAAGAGATATAAAGCCTATGGAGAATTACACCGAGGTTATCCCTTTCGTGATCGAAAAAAGCGAGCTGCTTTTATTATTGCTCAATAAAGAATCAAACGCTTCAAAGCAGGTTTTAATGGAGGTTCAATGCGCATTAAAATGGAAAATTCCCGTGATGATCGCCCGATTGGATGATTGCGAGGAATCCCAGTCTATTGCCTATATCGGCAGTACTGCGCAGTACGTTGATCTGCGTGGGCAAAACAAGGTTGTTGCCGCTCAGAATTTAGGCAAGGTCATTGATGCGTGGAAAAACGGCAATCATATCAAAAAAGACGAGGAAAACGTTTTTCAGCTTGAGCGGGCTGAGAATCTTCTTGATTTTTACGGCGATGAGGGAGAAAGAAAAAGACTGATCACACAGCACAATTTTATATACGAATTTGCTTGTGATTACTATGACGGTTTTATATCATCGCTTCAAGACGGCGCATTCCTGGATATCGGATGCAATACCGGAGAGCAGGCGATGATGTTCCTCGAAGGGCGAAAAGAGGTTTCGAAATATATCGGCGTTGATCGGGAAGAGCAGGCATTGGAAAAGGGACGGGAATTATTTCCAAACGGGCACTTTTACCAGGGAAACTGCGAATCCAATGATTTTGATGATTTATTGTCCGGCATTGAGGATGATTTAAAGATCGACGGCTTCGATATCATCAATTTGTCAATGGTACTGCTTCATATGAAAGAGCCGCAGATCCTTCTGGACGTTTTATCCGATCATTTGGCGGAGGGCGGAAGAATTGTTATTTTAGATATCGACGACGGATTGAATATCGCCCATCCGGATCCCGATCATATGTTCAGTAAGGCCGTTGAGATATGCGCCGAAACCGGGTATTCGGGATACCGTAAAAGCGGCAGGCAAATCTGCCAGCTGCTTGCAGATGTGGATATGTCCGATATCCAGTTACATAAACAGGGGCTGTCAACAGTCGGAATGAGCAGAGAAAAGCGTTCTGATTTTTTTGAATTGTATTTCTGGTTTATTTTGGATGATCTTCGCAAAATGCATGATTTAGCGCCGGACGACAAAATCGTTTCGGCGGAATTAAACTGGCTTGAAGAGCATTATAAAGAAATGAAATCAAAATTCAAAAAGAAAGGCTTTTATTTCAATCTGGGATTTATGCTTTATTCTGCAATGGAGTAAAATGCGCCGGCGTTTGGAGATGTATTATGGAGTGGACGATTTTTTTAATTTTATCGGCAATATCATTGATTGCCTCAATCATATTTGCTTTCATCAGAGCGAAAACGAAGTATAAAAGCGGCAGATTATCAGATCCTTTGAAGATTCTCTTTGCCGGTGTTATCCTTTCATCTGTTTTTTTATTTATACCCATATACCTCAATACGTTTAAAACAGGTGGCTGCGGGATTTTTGAAACGGTTCTGATCGCCATTCACAATATGATCAGATTATTTATCGCCGGTAGTGAATTTGATTTTATCACGTCAAATCTTGTCGGTGTGACGACTGTGATTTATAAAGGATACACAACGCTGTTTTCAATTCTGTTTGTGTTAGCCCCGATTTTAACGTTCGGATTTGTGCTGTCCTTCTTAAAAAATATATCGGCGTATAAACGCTATATCACGCATTATAATTCCAACGTATTCATTTTTTCCGAGCTGAACGAAAAATCCCTGGCTCTCGCCGAGAGCTTGCAAAAAAACAATGGCAAAAGCCGGTTCTTTGTTTTTACCGACGTCTTTGAAAGAGAAGAGGAGCGAAGCTATGAGCTTATCGAAAAAGCGAAAGAGCTTGGTGCGGTTTGCTTCAAAAAAGATATCGTTACAATCAATTTCTCGTTCCACAGTAAAAAAAGCGAGCTGAATTTCTTCACAATCGGCGAGGATCAATCGGAAAACGTCAGTCAGGCGCTCAAGATCGTAGATAAACTTAAATATAGAGATCATACGAACCTTTACGTTTTTTCAACGCAGATCGAATCCGAAATGCTGCTTGCCGGTGCTTTTAACAGCTCCGGCGATGAGATTAAAATTAAGGTGCGCAGAGTAAACGAGGTTCAGTCCCTTATTATGCGCAATCTTTTTGAAAACGGCTATGAAAAAATATTCAAGAGTGCTTATGATGACGGCTCCGGCGTGAAAAAAATAAACGCTTGTGTTATCGGGATGGGGCAGCATGGAACGGAAATGACAAAAGCGCTGTCCTGGTTTTGTCAAATGGACGGCTATCTGGTCGAAATCAATTCTTTTGATTTAGATCCGTCTGTGCGTGAAAAATTTGTTTCGAAATGCCCTGAACTGATGGAATTCAGCGGCAGGCTGGATATTGCGAATGAATCAAAGTATACCATTCATATTCATTCCGGTATGGACGTTGATACGGCCGCATTTGATAAATTGATTCAATCGCTGCCCGGAATAACCTACGTGTTCGTGGCGTTAGGGAACGACGGGAAGAATATCTCAACGGCGGTGAAATTGCGTTCGCTCTTTGAACGAATGGGCTGTGATCCGGAAATTCAAGCCGTTGTTTACAATATCGACAAAGTAGAGGCATTAACCGGAATTGCCAATTTTAAGGGTCAGGAATACCGGATCGATTTTATCGGCGATATGAAATCATCGTATTCCGAAGAAGTGATCCTTGGCTCCGACGTGGAAGAGGAAGCGCTTAAGCGTCACTTAAAGTGGGGCAAAGAAAGCGAGTTTTGGCAATATAATTATAATTACAAATCTTCCATTGCATCTGCAATTCATAGAAGGATGAAAATTCTGTGCGGTATGCCCGGAATTGAAAAAGATCCAGAGAATCGTTCGGAAGAAGAGCGATGGTCTTTAAGAATCCTGGAGCACCGCCGCTGGAATGCTTATATGCGCTCGGAGGGATACGTGTATAGCGGCTCTATTGAAAAAGAATCAAGAAATGATCTGGCAAAAACACATAATTGCCTTGTGCCGTTTGATATGCTTTCGGATCAGGATAAACAAAAGGATGACGATTGATCAATATTTGTTCTTGACAAGAAAATGATATATTATTATAATGAAATAAAGGACATTCGAAAGATGTCAAAATAAGGAGGGAATTTAAATGAAGTATTGTACAAAATGCGGCAAAGAGGTTTACGACGAGGCAGTAATTTGCCCGAATTGCGGCTGTTCTTTAGGGACGAATAATGCAAAGACCGGAACCGGCGGTAATGACGGTTTGGCAGTTGCGGCTAAAATATTTTTGATTTTAGGTTGCATTGCGCAAGGCTGGTTATTGCTTCCGCTTGCCTGGTGTTTACCGATCACAATTTCTGCTTGCAACAAAATGAAAAATAATGAACCTGTCGGCACAGGTCTTAAGGTTTGTGCTTTGCTCTTCGTAAGCGTAATCGGCGGTATTTTATTGTTATGCCG
>CAZIQE010000123.1:0-5077 GCA_964541385.1 uncultured Eubacteriales bacterium
TTTTTATTTTTCCGGAATGATTCTCGCCGCCTTGCCAAAAGGTGGAGTGATCTCAAGATTATTTATTATAATATAGCATATGATCCGCAAATTTTCAAGATGTAACGCATATAATCTCACTTAATCAAAATAAAAAAGCCCCTGCGAAAGCAGAGGCTTTAAAACGCCAAAAATCAAGCACCCATCTTATTGAGCTTACGAGTCAGCGCACTTTTCTTTCTGTTGGAGGTATTCTTAGCAATAATACTCTTTCCGACAGCCTTATCAATCTTCTTAACAGCCAACTTATATGCATCGGTTGCAACAGCCTTATCGCCGGAAGCAACGGCGGCATCGAAATTCTTGATGAGCGTTTTCATTTCAGACTTCAGCATTTTATTATGCAGGCTCTTGGTTTCAGTTACCAAAACTCTTTTCTTGGCAGACTTAATGTTGGGCATGGGATACACCTCCTTGTCGTTATTTTTTAAATTGCTATGATATTTTACCACCCTTTTCCTTCAAAATCAAGTCTTTTTTAAAAAAACTGTTATTCTTTTTCGGGCTTTTGCCGATTTTATTGTAAATTGCACAAAATGTGACAAATATGTCGAATGTTTTTTAAATATTTTTAAAAAATACCTTGACTTTCCAAATTTCCTATAATATACTTTTTATAAGTACAATGTTAGGAGCATCAAGATGCCAGAGGCTGATAGAATTTCTCAAGATTTATTAAACGCAGCCAAGAGCGGCCGAACGGCGGCTCAAAATCAGATCATCTTGCAGCTCACCCCGATGCTGAAGCGTCTTGCTTCCCGCTATTTTATTATCGGCGGCGATAAGGAAGACCTTCTGCAGGAGGCAATGATCGGGTTGCATAAAGCAATCACCAGCTACGATCCCTCCAAAAACAGTGAATTTATCGCCTATGCGAAGACCTGTATCCATAACCATATCATATCTGCAATCAACGAAGCCACCGCAAAAAAACATCGGCCGCTGAATGCTTCTCTGGAATTAGAAGCGGCCAACCAATTCAGCTATGATGGCCCCATGGATCTTGTGATCACCCGCGAGACGTTAGAATCGGTTCTTGCATTGATGCAGGAAACCTTATCCAAAAAAGAAAAGCAGGTGCTGGTTCTTTATCTGGACGGCTTATCTTATAAAGAAATAGCCTCCACGCTTCAAATCTCTGAAAAATCGGTTTCCAATGCCCTTTGCAGGATTCGAAGCAAACTCACCTAATCATAGTTGAATGCCCGGAAAGTTTTGTGGCGGAACGCTGAAATTCAGAGGGAACGGTTCAATTCCGTTGAGGGTTAAAAAAATATTCTTACCACGAAAGAGGAAAAAACCATGTACGAAGACAAAAAACTGATCTGTAAAGATTGCGGTAACGAGTTCGTTTTCACCGCCGGTGAGCAGGAATTCTATGCTGAAAAAGGCTTCCAAAACGAGCCCCAGAGATGCAAGGCTTGCCGCGATGCCCGCAAGAACGCTGCTAAAGGCCCCAAGACCTTCTATGATGCAATTTGCGCTGATTGCGGTGCTGAATGCAAAGTGCCCTTCGAGCCCAGAGAAGATCGCCCTGTTTACTGCAGTGATTGCTTCGCTAAGAGAAAAGACGCCGAATAAGTCTTCGTATTTTAGCAACAAAAATTGCCTGCCGGATTTCCGGCAGGCTTTTTTTATTCAAAATGCTCCTCCACCAGCCTTTGGCTTTCCGGCGGCGAATAGCGCCAGGTGGTGATCTGATCGCCTTCGAAACAGTATGTATAGGGCAAGGGGCGCTCCACCGGATCGCCCATATCCACCACCGCCAGTTTTACCTTCATTTTTTCGGGGATAATACTTTTAATATATACGCCCACGTAACGATCCACCTCCACGTTTTCCACCAGCTCTGCAAGACCTGCCAGATTGGGCGTTAGCTCCACGAAAATGCCATAGGGTTCAATACTGCGGATGATCCCCGCCACTGTTTGACCCACCTGAAAATTCTGCACGTTCTCCTCCCAGGTGCCCAAAAGCTCTTTATGAGAAAGCAGGATGCGCCCCTGCTCCCGATCTACTTCTAAAATCACCGCTTTGATCTTCATTCCGCAAAGAAACCGATGATCCGGATGGTTGATGCGGGATACGGAAATGCGGTCGATGGGGATCATGGAAATAACGCCGCAGCCCAGATCCACAAAGGCGCCGAACTGCTCCAAATGAGTCACCCGAGCCTCCACCACCATTCCCGGTCGCAAGGTTTGAAACAGATGCTCCGCACACCTCTCCTGCGCCTTTCGCCTGGAAAGCAGCACCATTTCTTTCCCTTCCCGCAGGATAAACCCTTCCACCACAAAAGAGATCATTTTATTCACACGGGTGATAATGGCAACGTCCTTCACCGTTCCTTCCCGAATTCCCATAGCGGCTTCCAAACGGGGAATAAATCCGGTTCGTTTCCCTAACTGCACGTATAAATTATGCTCGCCATCGCAAAGGGTGCACCGGGCTTGCAGGATCACCCCTTCTGCCCGGGCTTGCTCCAGACCCTGTTCACTTTCCAAATAGCGCCGCTCCTCCGGCCGTTCGCACCCTTCCGGGCGATAGGTTTCCTTAAGCATTCTCTTCCATTCCTTTCAAGCAATTCTTGTGTAAATATATATGAAAAGGAAGGGATTTCTATAACTTATTTTGGTGAAGTTACAATTTGAAATATGGAGGCAACATATGTTATAATAATAAAAACCGAGAAAGGCGGGGCTTGCAATGGATATCCGAATCAATGATATTTTGATGATGAAAAAAAATCACCCCTGCGGTAATAACCGTTTTAAGGTTCTCAGAATCGGAATGGATTTTAAGCTGCAATGCCTGCAATGCGGTCATGAAATTATGGCACCCAGACTGAAGATCGAAAAAAATATCAAAAGAATTGAGCGAGAGATCAATGATTGAACAATTAAAACTAATTGAAGAACGCTTTGAAGAGGTAAACCGCCAATTATCGGATCCTCAGGTGGTGGCTGATCAGAAGCGATATACCGAGCTGATGCGTGAATTAAAACGCCTGACCCCCATCGTTGAAAAATACCGGGACTATCTGCGGTTTGAAGCGCAATGGAAAGAGGCCGAAGAGCTACTGAAAGAGGCCGAAGACCCCGAAATCATCGAGCTTGCCGAAGAGGAGCTGAAGGAAGGCAAGGCGGCGGCAGAATCCGCCATTGAGGAATTAAAAATCCTTCTGCTCCCCCAAGATGAAAACGACGATAAAAACGTTATCATCGAAATTCGAGGCGGAGCCGGCGGCGAGGAAGCTATGCTTTTTGCCGCCACCCTCTTTCGAATGTATACCATGCACGCCGAAAGCAAGGGCTTTAAATATGAGATCTTAAACCTGAACGACACGGAATTGGGCGGTATCAAGGAAATTTCCTTTACAATTTCCGGAGAAGGAGCCTTTTCCCGCTATAAATTTGAAAGCGGCGTTCATCGGGTGCAACGGGTGCCCGAAACGGAAAGCGGCGGACGGATCCATACGTCTACTGCAACCGTTGCCGTTTTGCCCGAAATGGAAGAGGTGGATTTTGAAATCAACCCCACCGATCTGCAAATCGATACCTTCCGCTCTTCCGGAGCCGGCGGACAGCACGTGAATAAAACGGAAAGTGCCATCCGGATCACCCATTTGCCCACAGGCTTGGTCGTGGAGTGTCAGGATGAGCGGAGCCAGCATAAAAACAAAGAACGAGCATTAAAAATCCTGCGTTCCCGCTTAGCGGAAATCGAACGGGAAAAGCAGGAGGCCGCCGTTGCCAGCGAGCGGAAAAGCCAGGTGGGCACCGGCGATCGCAGCGAACGGATCCGCACCTATAATTACCCCCAGGGTCGGGTGACCGATCACCGGATCGGCTTGACCCTTTATAAACTGGAGCAAGTTTTAAACGGCGATCTGGATGAAATCATCGATGCTCTGATCACCCACGATCAAGCCGAAAAGTTAAAAGGGGTGCAAGCCTGATGGAAACCAAGCTTTATACCGCCGAAGATCTTTCGGAATGCGGCGAACTGATCCGCAAGGGCGAGCTGATTTGCTTTCCCACCGAAACGGTTTACGGTTTGGGCGCCAACGCCCTGGATCCGGCGGCGGTTGCAAAGATTTTTCAAGTGAAAAAGCGACCGGCGGATAATCCTCTGATTGCCCATATCTGCGATCATTCCATGCTTTCTCTGGTCACCGATCGGATTCCCGATGAGATCGAAGAGCTGACCCGGCTTTTCTGGCCCGGTCCTTTTACCGTTGTAGTCCCCCGGGGCATGAGCATTCCGGATATCGTTTCGGCAGGATTGCCAACGGTGGCGGTTCGTTGCCCGGATCATCCCATTGCGTTGGGGTTGATCCGAGAGGCGGGCGTTCCCATTGTGGCTCCCAGCGCCAACCGTTCGGGGCGCCCCTCCCCCACCTGCCCGGCTCATTGCCGGGAAGATCTATCCGGGTTGATCGCCGGAATTATCGATGGGGGCGAATGCGCCATCGGGCTGGAAAGCACGGTTGTTGCTCCCATGGGCGGGCGGAAGCTGAAGCTTCTGCGCCCCGGTGCGATCACGGTTGAGATGATGGAAAACGTCGGGTTTTCCGTGGAGGCGGATCCTGCCATTCTGGCACCGGTTCGGGAAGGGCAAAAAGTTTCTTCCCCCGGGATGTTGCACCGACATTATGCCCCCAAAGCCCCGCTAACCGTTGTGACCGGTACGCCGGAGGCGGTTTGCGCCGCTATTTTAAAGAAGCAGGAGCCAGGCGTTTGGGTCTTGGCGTTTGATGAATATCTCAACCGTTTTGAAAATGCTATTTCATTTGGATCCATCCAAAACCCCTCTTCCCAATCCCATGCTTTATTCGGTGCGCTGCGCCGATTTGATACTCTGAACTGCAAGCAGATCTATGCTATGGCACCCAGCCGGGAGGGTGTTGGTCTTGCAGTTTGCAACCGCCTTTATCGGGCGGCATCCTTTAGAATCGTTCCGGCAGAAAGGCTTGCAAAATGATTATCGGTCTAACAGGCTTCAGCGGTGCCGGAAAAAGCACCGTCGCCGCCATTTT
>CAZIQE010000124.1:0-7314 GCA_964541385.1 uncultured Eubacteriales bacterium
GAAGCGGAGATCACGAACGCCATCAGTTTATATTTCGTTACGTTGATGCCCACGCTTTCGGCGGCGATCCGGTTATCCCGCAACGCCATAATCGCCCGCCCGGAGCGGCTTCTCACCAGATTGAAGATCACGAGCAGCGTGATCATAATCAGAATAAAGCCTGCCAGGAAGGTGGAGATCTTATCATTGGCGGGAACGCCCATCGGGCCGTTCATAATCATTTTACCGCCGTCCATCTGCAGGGTATTTTTCAGAAAACTGATATGTAAGCCCTTGGCATCCACCCCGATATAGAGGTTGGTTACGATGGATTTGATAATTTCGCCGAATGCCAGCGTTACGATCGCCAGATAGTCGCCCTGCAAACGCAGAACGGGGATCCCGATGACCACACCGGCAATGGCGGCGAGCAGAGCACCGATCACCATCCCGATCATCAGGCGGATGCCGTCGTTGGGAATGGAACTGCTCAAAGCGGCCGCCGCCACGGCACCGGAGAAGGCACCAACGCTCATAAAGCCGGCGTGCCCCAGGCTCAATTCGCCCAGAACGCCAACCGTTAAGTTTAACGAAAGCGACATCACCACGTAGGCGCAAACCGGCACCAGCTGCCCTTTCAGGGTGGAAGAAATGCCGCCGTTGCTTGCCAATAGCTGCAGCACCACGAAGGCGATGATCACACCCGCATAAGTAAGCCAATTGCTAAGGGAGCTTCTAAAATTCATTCTCTTCATTTCGCTCACCTTACACTTTCTCATTGATCTTTTTGCCCAGCAAACCGGTCGGCTTGATCAGCAAAACCAGAATCAACACCAAAAATACAATGGCGTTGGAAAGTTGGGTGGAGATATAAGCACCCGCAAAGATCTCGATCACGCCCAGCAAAACGCCGCCCAGCAAGGCACCGGGCACAGAGCCG
Organism: uncultured Eubacteriales bacterium; assembly: GCA_964541385.1. GTDB lineage: Bacteria > Bacillota > Clostridia > Oscillospirales > QAKW01 > QAKW01. The sequence continues at coordinate 920 of CAZIQE010000124.1, forward strand.
ATCCCGCCGAATACGGCGGCGGTGAACGCCTTGATGCCGGGCATCGAACCGGTGGTTGGCACCAGAGAAGGATATGCCGAGCAAAGCAGCACCCCGGCAATCGCCGCCAGAGCGGCACCGATCGCAAAGGTGACCGAGATGGTGCGGTTCACGTTGATCCCCATCAGCTGAGCCGCGCCTTTATCCTCCGAGCAAGCCCGCATGGCCTTGCCCATTTTCGTATTATTGGTAAAGAACGTTAAAGCGATCATAATCAAAATGCAAGCCGCAATGGTGATCAGCGTTCCGATGGGAATGATCATATCGCCGCCGAAAAGCGTGATCTTGGCACCGCCGAAAAGATCCGGGAAGATCTTGGGATTGGAGGTCCAAAGCAACTGCGCCGCATTTTGCAGGAAATAACTCACGCCGATGGCTGTGATCAAAACGGCCAGAGAAGTGGCTTGCCGCAAAGGCTTATAGGCCAACCGTTCGATAATAATACCCAACAGCGTACAGATAACGATGGACAGGATCAGCCCGACCACCGGAGGAAGATTAAATTCAGCAATGGCAAAAAAGCAGACATAGGCGCCCACCATAATGATATCGCCGTGGGCAAAGTTCAGCATCTTGGCGATGCCGTAAACCATCGTATAACCCAAAGCGATGATGGCGTAAATGCTGCCCAGACTGATTCCATTGATGAAATGGTTCAAAAAGGTAAGCACGTTTTCACCCCTATTTTCTTTCTTCAAAAATCCAATTGAGGGCTGCCGGACCGGCAGCCCTCAATATCAAATTCCGTTTTACGGTTGGGATTACATACCAACGTAGGCGCCGTTCTGGATGACCATACCCTTGGGGGTCTTGGAAACGGTACCTGCGGCATCCCAGGTCATCTGCTCACCGGTCAGACCGTCGAATACGAAATCGGCGGAGGTGAACTTCTTCTTCAGCATATCGCAAAGCTCGGAGGCGGAGATGGCATAATTGAAGGTGCCGTCTTCATTCTTCAGAGCGTTGCCGTTATCCAGAGCCTGATAAATGGCATAGATGCAGTCATAAGCATCGGCGGCAAACTGGTTGGGAACTTCGCCGTAGAGCTCTTTATACTTCTTAACGAAAGCGGTGGTCTTGGCATCGGTAGCGTCGGCGTTGAACGGAGTCAGCAGCATAACGCCTTCGGCAAGGGACTTATCAAAGCCCTCCAGACCCAGAATACCGTCCATACCGTCTACGCCGAAGAACTTGGGCGCAAAGCCGGTGTCCTTGGCTTCCTTCAGGATCAGAGCGGCAGATTCATAATACATCGGCAGGAATACCAGATCAGCGCCGGCATCCTTGGCGGCGGCAACCTGAACGGAGAAATCGGTTTTGGTATCCTCGGTGAAGGTGGTGGTGGAAACCACGTTCAGCTTCAGCTCTGCGGCTTTTGCCTTGAAGCTGTTATAAATACCGGTGGAGTAGTTATCGTCGTTCTTATAGATCACGGCAATCTTGGTGCCCAGTTTCTGATCGGCAATATACTGCGCAGAAGCTTCACCCTGGTTGGGATCCATAAAGCACATCTGGAAAACATTGTCTTTACGGGTAATATCAACGGCACCGGTCACGGCGTTGGCAACACCGCCCAATACGTCGGTGGAGGAAGCGGAGGGAGTCAGGAAGAAGATATTATCATTCTTTGCTTCCGCAGAGGTGGCAGTACCGGGGGCGGAAGTAACGGAGCCCAAGGTAATCTGCATACCCCAGTCCTTCAGGGTATTATAGGCGTTAACAGCCTTTTCGGCATCGTGCACATCGTCTTCGCAAAGGAAAGCGAGCTGGATGCCGCCCAAAGCGTTGATCTCGTCAACGGCGATCTTGGCGGCGTTGTTTACAGCGTTACCGTAGATGGCGGCACCGCCGGTCAGAGGACCGGTGATCCCGATCTTCAGGGCGGCTTCATCCTTCTTGCCGCAACCGGCGAAGCACGCCAGAACCATCACCATGGCAACGATCAAACAAGAAATCTTCAACATTCTTTTCATTGTTCTTTACCTCTTTTTTTCAAACTTTCTTTTACCGTTTTTTGAAAAACGGTTAAAATTATGTGAATAATTCTACCATATATATTTTAAGATGTCAATACAGTTTTCAAAAAAAATTTATTTCGTTAGGTTTTTAACGCATTAAAGTATTATCATATTTGAAGGCAAAAATTCTCGATTTCAGAAAAGCGAGCATTTTAAAGATAAACAGAGAAAAACAGAGCATTTAAAAGAAAACCCAAAAAGGAAGCGGGGCTTTTGCGGGTTCTTCGGAAAATTTTATGAAAAAAACTGTATTTTTTTGCCGTTTTTTATTGACAAATGAAAATCAAGTGTTTATATTATAAACTGTTATAATTTTTTGCTTGAGGAGGATCCACCTGCGTTGAAAAACATCATTGAGCTGAAGGATATCCACGTTTCATTTGACGATGAGGTTATTCTGGACCATTTCAACCTCAGTATCAAGGATAAGGAATTCGTGACCCTTTTAGGTCCTTCCGGCTGCGGAAAGACCACCACTCTGCGTGCCATTGCCGGCTTTGTTCATCCCCGGGAGGGGAAGGTTTTGTTTGAGGGTCGGGATATTACCGACCTGCCGCCCCATAAGCGCCACGTGAATACGGTTTTTCAGCGTTATGCTCTGTTTCCCCATTTAAATGTTTACGATAACATCGCCTTCGGTCTGCAGATCTCCAAAACCCCCGAGGCGGAGATCAGAGCCCGGGTGAAGGAGATGCTGGAATTAGTGAACCTGCAGGGCTTTGATAAACGGAACGTGACCTCCCTTTCCGGCGGACAGCAGCAGCGGGTGGCGATCGCCCGTGCGCTGATCAATAATCCGAAGGTTCTGCTTCTGGATGAGCCTTTGGGGGCTTTGGATCTGAAGCTGCGCAAGGGAATGCAGAACGAATTGAAACGGATCCAGCGTCAGATGGGCATCACCTTTATCTACGTGACCCACGATCAGGAGGAGGCGCTCACCATGAGCGACACGGTGGTGGTGATGAAGGACGGTCTGATCCAGCAGATCGGCAGACCGGAGGATATTTATAACGAGCCCATCAACCCCTTTGTTGCCGATTTTATCGGCGAGAGCAACATCATCGAGGGCACGATGATCAAGGATCTTCTGGTGCGGTTTGAGAATGTTGAATTTCCCTGCGTTGACAGCGGGTTCGGCGAGAACGTGGCGGTGGACGTGGTGGTGCGGCCGGAGGATATCAAGATCCGGGAGCCCAAGGAGGGAATGCTCTGCGGAACGGTGGAATCGGTGACCTTCAAGGGCGTGCATTATGAAATGATGGTGCGGAGCGAAAACTATCTCTGGAAGATCCATTCCATCACCTGCAGGGAGCCCGGCTCCCGCATCGGGATGGAGATCATCCCCGAATATATCCATATTATGAAAAAGGAGGCAGGTTCCGCGAATTGAGAAAGAAACTGATTGCAGTTCCCTATTATATCTGGGCACTTCTTTTCATTGTGATCCCCCTTCTGATGATCGCCTACAGTGCGTTCACCGATGCGAGCGGCGCTTTTACCTTGGATAACGTGGCGCAGATCGGCCGCTATTGGCAGGTTTTGCTCCGTTCGGTTTATTATGCGTTGATCGCCACCCTTTTTTGCCTGGTGATCGGCTATTTTCTGGCGTACATTATGGCGAAGCAGAGCGAAAGAGCCAAAAACTTCCTGATGATCCTATTGATGCTGCCTATGTGGATCAATTTCGTGCTCCGCACGCAGGCGATGCAGGACATTTTGATGCTGATCCAGACGTGGCTGGATGCCGCAGGCATCCGGGTGCAGTTGGTGAGTTCCGGATTTGCCGTTGTTTTGGGCTTGATTTATAACTATCTGCCCTTTATGGTTCTGCCCATCTATACCTCTTTGGAAAAGTTGGATCACCGCATCGTGGAGGCCGCCGAAGATCTGGGCGCCGATCGGTTCCGGGTCTTTCGGAGGGTGATCCTGCCCTTAACGATGCCCGGCATCGGCAGCGGGATCATTATGGTCTTCGTTCCCACCATCTCCACCTTCGTGATCTCCGAAAAGCTGAGCGGTGCCAAGTTCAATCTGATCGGCAACGTGATTCAGGAGCAGTTCCTCAGCGTTTATAATCCCAACGTGGGCGCCGCCATCAGTTTGGTGATGATGGTGCTGATCCTCTTCGTTTTGGTGATCTTCAGCTTTCTGGACGATGAAACCAAGGAGGGCTTGCTATGATCAAAACCGTGCAAAAGAGTTATATGGCTCTTGTCTTCCTATTTTTATATATCCCGATCGCTTATCTGGTGTTCTTTTCCTTCAACAGCGGAAGAAGCCGGGTGGTGTTCAGCGGGTTTACGCTCGAAAATTATGTAAACCTCTTTAAGGATCAGCAGGTGATGAGTGCCTTGGGGAATACCCTGATCATCGCCGGCATCTCTGCGGTGGTTTCCACCGTTATCGGCACGATGGCGGCGTTTGGCATTCAGCGCCTGCGCCGTTGGCAGCGAAGCGCTGTGATGAATGTGACCTATCTGCCGGTTTTGAATCCGGATATCATCACCGGCGTTTCGATGATGCTCTTCTTTTCGTTTATCGGCATTAAGCTGGGGTTCGGAACGGTTTTGCTGGCGCATATCACCTTTAATATCCCCTATGTGATCCTGGCGGTGATGCCGAAGCTGCGGCAGGTGGATTATTCCATCTATGAAGCGGCGCAGGATCTGGGTGCCTCCCCTGCCCGGGCGTTTCGCAAGACCATTATGCCCCAGATCATTCCCGGCGTCCTTTCCGGGTTTCTGATGGCGTTGACCCTTTCGGTGGATGATTTTATCATCACCTTTTTCCTGCGGGGCATTGAGGTGGAAACCCTTGCCACCGTCATCTATACCAATACCAAAACCCGCATCAATCTTTCGATGAACGCCCTTTGCGGCGTGATGGCCGTGGTGGTGCTGACCGTTTTGATTCTGGCAAATCTGCCCACCAAAAATGAGAAAAAAGTGAGAGAGGATCGGTAAAATGAATCATTGCAAACGAATTTTAGCGGCGGCTCTCTGCCTGATCCTCCTTCTGATCTCCTGCGGATGCGAAAAGAGCGAGAGCGGCGAAGTGCTCTACGTTTATAACTGGGGCGAATACATAGATGAATCCGTCAACGACCTGTTCGAGGAAGAAACCGGCATCAAGGTGGTTTATAAAATCTACGATAACAATGAATCGATGTATGCCGTTTTGAAAAACTCCCCCGGCGTTTACGACGTGATCTTCCCCTCCGATTATATGGTGGGGCGGCTGATCGCCGAAGGGATGCTGGAGGAGATCAATTTTGAAAACGTTCCTAATTTCAAGTACATTATGGAAAGTTTCAAAAATCTGGAATACGATCCGGAAAACCGCTATTCCGTGCCCTATACCTGGGGGACGGTCGGGCTGCTTTATAATACCCGGTATGTGAAAGAAACCCCCACCAGCTGGGATATTCTCTGGGATCCCGCTTACCGGGGCAAAAGCCTGATGTATAATAACTCCCGGGATACTTTGGCGATCCCGCTCCTGCGGCTGGGCTATTCCATGAACACCACCGATAAAGCCCAGCTCCGGGCGGCATGCGATGAGCTGATCCGGCAGAAAGACGATCTTCTCGCCTACGTTTCGGATGAAATTTTCAACTTTATGGAAAGCGGCTTTGCCGGCCTCTGCCCGGCTTACAGCGGGGATGCCATCTCTATGATCGAAGAAAATCCGGATCTTGCCTACGTGGTGCCGGAGGAGGGCACCAACCGGTTTGTGGACTGCATCTGCATTATGAAAGATGCACCCAATAAAGAAAATGCGGAAAAATATCTGAATTTCCTCTGCCGGCAGGATATTGCGGAGCTGAACCGGGATTACACCTGCTATTCCACCCCCCAGCAACAGGTGAAGGATGCTTTGCCGGAGGAGATCAAAAATAATAAGATCGCCTATCCGGACGATGATGTTATCGCCAAAACGGAGGTTTATACCAACCTGCCGCCGGATATTTTGGCATATTACAACGATCTCTGGAACGAACTAAAAAATGCATAAAAAAGGCACCGACCGCAGAAAATGAGTGAATAATAAAGTGACTACCTGTTTTTGTTGTAAGATGAAAGGGGTAGTCACTTTCTCTTTTGGATTGCTCTTTTTAAAGGAAAAAACTCGGCTGATGCCGAGTTTTGAATGATATTTTCTGCTATCCGCCAAAATGACCTCTCGCCACGTCAAAAGAAAGAAAATCCGTTCCTTTTGCTTAACGCAAAATCCACTCCATTCTTTCTTTTTCCTTCAAGCCCCAACAAAACTTCGTTTTGCCGGGGAGCCCCTTTTGTACAGCTTCGGATCATTTTGACGAATTCGGCACTCTTTTTT
>CAZIQE010000125.1:0-2466 GCA_964541385.1 uncultured Eubacteriales bacterium
AAAATTTCATTCAAAACTCGGCTATACAGCCGAGTTTTTACCTTTAAAAAGAACAATCAAAAAGATAAGTGACTACCCCTTTCATTCTACAGCAAAAATAGGTAGTCACTTTATTATTCACTCATTTTCTGCGGTCGGTGCCTTTTTTGACAGTCTCAAAAAAAGAGTGCCGAATTCGGCACTCTTTTTTGTTCGTCTGCCGGCGTGTCAAAAATTATAAAATAAAGTTTTTTATAAATATGCAGAAAGTTTGACATTCCGCTCCGAATGTGGTATATTTAATTATCATAATCGGAAAGAAGGCGATGGCAATTCTAACCCCTGTATTGAATAATTTTTCCATCCCCTGGGAACTGCTCTTTCGCCTGATCTACGCCGCCTTCTGCGGAATCCTGACTGCACGGGAGCGCAGCTTTATCGGCAAAAAGGTTTGGATGCGGATCCACGCCATTCTGGCGATGGCAACCGCCGCATTTATGCTGATTTCCATCCACGGATTCGGCGATTTCACCGATAAAGGTGCTCTGGGTCTGGGCGGATACGATCCCTCGATGATTGCCCATCAGATCGTGAACGGCGTTGCCTTTATGGGCACCGGCCTGATCTTTAAAAGCAAACGCACCGGCGTTACCGGGATGGATACCGCCGCCGAAATCTGGCTCACCGCCGCAATCGGTATGGCGTGCGGCGGCGGATTATATCTCACCGCCCTTTTCTGCTCTCTTTTGAGTATTGTGATGAACCGTTTCTTTGACGTGCAGGTTCCGTTCACCTTCCAGAGCGTGGAGATTCTGATGGAAAACGTGCCCTCCGCCTGGCAGTTATTGGAACGCAAGAAACAAAAATGGGCGGCAGAGATCGTACATAGCAGTTATCAACGCCGGGAAGGGAATCTCGTCCGCCTGAAGCTGATGCTGAAGCTGCAAACGCCGATCCCCTTTGAAGAATCCATGAGCATTTTCGATAACAATCCCGAAATCAAGAGTATTTCAACGTAGGGTGTTTTCACCCACTTTATTCTTGCAATAGATTCCCTAAGGAGTATAACGATGAAAGAATTGATCAACTTCATAACAGAAACCCCCTTCTTTATTTATATTTTCCGCATCCTTTTAGCCACACTTTGCGGCGCTGTGATCGGCTTGGAGCGCACCAAGCGATCCAAGGAGGCAGGGATCCGCACCCATTGCATCATTGCCTGCGCCTCTGCGCTGATTATGGTCATTTCGAAATATGCCTTTGCCGATGCGGAGCTGGTGGTTGGCAGTCGGGCGGTGGATCCTTCCCGTATCGCCGCTCAGGTGGTCAGCGGTATTTCCTTTTTAGGCGCCGGCGTGATCTTTAAAAACGGCAACACGGTGAAGGGGCTCACCACCGCCGCCGGGATCTGGGCAACTGCGGCAGTAGGTCTCGCCAGCGGCGGCGGATTATATGCCATCGCCCTTTGCGTAACGCTGGTGATTCTTTTGGTGCAGCTGCTGATGCACCGCTTCAGCGTGGGTGCCGATGCCTTTTATATCGGCGAGATCCACATCACGACCTTAGATACCCCCGAGATTCGGGAGATCCTGCGCCAAAAGCAGGAGGAGCTGCACGTGGAGATCCTCAATTCCCGCATCACCTCCAACGACGATAACACCCTGAATATGATCCTGAACGTGCGGATGAAAGCCGCCATCCCCTTTGAAGACGTTATGAAATTTATAGATGAACATCCCGAGATCAAGTCGATGAGCGTTTAATGAATCAGAAGGATGCCCTATGAATTATATTGTTTTTGATATGGAATGGAACCAGCCCTTTTCCAAAAACTCCGCCATCCATTCCCCCATCTATCTTTCCGGCGAGATCATTCAGATCGGTGCCATTAAAATGAACCAGCGTGTTCAGGCGGTGGATTGCCTGGATCTGCTCATCGCCCCCACCTTTTATAAACGGCTCCACTACCGCATCAAAAAGATGACCGGCATTGAGCAGGCCGACCTGAAGGGGCAGCCCGATTTTAAAGAAGCCATCCAAACCTTCCGGGAATGGTGCGGCGAGGATTGCATTCTGCTTTCCTGGGGATACGACGATATCCAGATTCTGAAGGATAATTTGCTGATGCACGATCTGGACGAGGACTGGCTCCCGCCCTGCCTCAATCTGCAGGGGATCTATAATCACCAGGTGAGCCATGAAAACCGCCAGTTTTCTTTGGAATCCGCCATGGAAGCTTTAAATCTGGAATCCGGTCTCCACGCCCATAACGCATTCAACGATGCCATCTATACCGCCCGGGTCACCCGGTTTTTGGATCTGAAGGAGGGCGTGCGCAACTATGCGGAGCTCAATGGCATTCTCTATAACAGTATGCATAGCCAAAAAACCTTCTTTCCCCCTTTCCCGAGCAAGCAAAAGGCATTGGCGGATCCCAATTTAAAAAAAGTGCCCTGCCCGATCTGCGGCAAGATTCTGAAGGTGAAA
>CAZIQE010000126.1:0-2491 GCA_964541385.1 uncultured Eubacteriales bacterium
AAACCATAGTAAATTCAGAAGCAATTTGGAAAAAAGGCGGCACTTTGATGGGTGGTCAATGCTTAAAAATTGATTTTTCCGAAAAGCAAATCACTGTATCGGCTTGGATAACTCCTTTTCTTGGCGGCGAAGAAGAGTATAGCTTAGAGGGATTTAGTGCTATTATTCCCAAGAAGCAATTGTTAAGCGTTATAGAACAGATTAAACTGGCAATACGATAAAACCAAATTGTCTCCCTTATACCTCAACCATACTAAAAACACGGGGAAAAAGCGATTCCTCACCGGGTTATTCACAAAACTTTAACGGAATTGCGGGTTGAAAATCCTTGCGGTTGGTGATAAAATGAGTTTATTGAATTAAAGGAGAGATGATTATGGCATATTGCAGAAATTGCGGTCAGCCTCTGACCGAAGAACAGACGAATTGCGCTAATTGCGGGGGCCCCAAGGGAATGGGCATCGGCTTTTGCGAAAAATGCGGGGAAAAAATCATCCCCGGCACCATGTATTGCGCTCGTTGCGGGGCTCCTGCGGCTGTGGCGCAACCGCAACCGCCTCAAGCACCGAAAAAGGCTCGCTCCCGTTGGGCGGCGGCGGCATTCGGGATCGTATTGGGTGCGTTCGGCGTGCATAACTTCTATCTGGGGCATACCGGTAAGGGCATTGCTCAGATCGCGATCACCGTTGTGGTCTATGGAGCGGTCTGCTCCGGTGCTTTGCCGGAGGCGGCAGCCTTCTTGCTCGCCGGTCTTTGGGGCTTTATCGATGGCGTTCTGATCGCCGTGGGCGATACCAAAACCGATGCCAACGGAAAACCCCTGCGCCAATGGAACGAAGAATAACCCATCCGGAAACAGCCCTGCGGAAAAAATTTCTCCGCAGGGCTGTTTTATACACGCCTGACGGCGTGATGATATGCAACCTTCGGTTGATGATATACAACCTTCGGTTGATGATATACACGCCTGATGGCGTGATGATATACACACCTTCGGTGTGATTTCCGCTCTATTTCAGAAATATTTCTGAAATAGAGCGGAAAGTTAAATATAACGCAGGGGATTAACGGGGCTGCCGTTGATCCGCATTTCAAAATGCAGATGGGGGCCGCTGCTGTTTCCGGTGGAGCCGACCCTGCCGATCTGCTGACCCTGGGTGACCGTTTCGCCCACGGACACCAGGCAGGCGCTCATATGGGCGTAATAGGTAACGTAGCCGTTGCTATGCCGGATCTGCACGCATTTCCCATAGCCGCCGTTCCAGCCGGAAAAGATCACCGTTCCGCCGGCAGAGGCGTAAACCGGCTTGCCGTAGGCGCCGCTCATCGTCAGATCCACGCCGGAGTGCCCCCGGTAGCCGCCAAAGGAGCAGGAGGTATATCCGCCGCTGATGGGGCGGATAAAGGCTCCGCTTCCCGCCAGGGAAGAATAGGAGGTGGGATAGGGCTTGGTGCCCACGTAAAGCTCCCGGGTGACGGGCTCTCGGGTGACGACGGAGGAGAGGATCTTGGTGTTGGACTTTTGACCGTCGATATAGGTCACCTCCGCCGTGATGGTCTTACTGCCCTTTCGGCCCGACTTTTTCACCTTGGTCTGGTTCAGATAAAGGCTATCGTCTTTAATACGGGTGGTGGAATAGTTGATCTCCTCTTCATAAGAGATGGTGCGCACCACTTTCACGCCCAGATAAATATCCGGCTGGCTGATCAAAAGTTTCCTGCCGGGCACCAACCGCCGGTCGTCCAGTTCCGGATTCAGATAATAAAGCATCTGCCGGGAAACGCCGGTTTTTTCCACGATATCGCTCAGGTAGTCGTCCTCTTCAATGATATAATACTGGGGATCGGTGGAGCCCTCAAAAAGGGCACGCAGTTCCTCTGCATTTTTCATGGAGTCCGGGGCAAAAAGACCGGTTCGGATCTCCACATTGCTCACAAATTCCACCCGCTCGTCTGCGGCGCCGGTTTCATAAGGAGCCTTTAATTCCTTCAAAATATCCTCAATGGTGCTTTTCTTTTCGGCGGCTGCCATCAGCTTGCCGTCCACGTAAAGACCGTAGTGGTTTCCGATCTCTTCGGTAACCGCCCGATAAACCTGAACGTAGAGATTTTCTTCATCCGCCATCCGGTTTTTCTTCACCAATACGAACCGGTAGTTGGGGGCGGTATACATACAGTAGTTTTCGCCCAGCGTTTCCGCCAGGTTATTTTCCACCTGGGTCACCATCTTATTGAATTGACCCTCGTTGGTCACATAAGAGATCACCTTATCCCGGATGCTCACCTCTAAGGCAATGGTATGGCTCCGGAAAAACAACCCCACGGCAATGATCATAACAACGCAGATCACCGGTGCCCAATAGCAAAAATCCGCAACGATACTATGCGCCGCCCAAACCGCCAGCCGCAATGTATGCGTATAGATCCATAATACAACGGAAATCACCTTTTCGCCCACCTTGCAAATAAAACGGAACACGTTCCGGGGCGT
>CAZIQE010000127.1:0-3633 GCA_964541385.1 uncultured Eubacteriales bacterium
GCACGGATCATCCCCGCATCCTCGGAAACGGGAATGAATGCACCGCTCAGCCCGCCCACGTGGGAGGAAGCCATAATGCCGCCTTTTTTCACAGCGTCGTTCAATAGAGCCAGGCAAGCGGTGGTGCCGTGGGTTCCGCACCGCTCCAAGCCCATCTCTTCCAGAATATGCGCCACGCTATCGCCCACAGCCGGGGTGGGAGCCAGCGAGAGATCCACGATCCCGAAGGGAACATTCAGCCGACGGCAAGCCTCATTCGCCACCATCTGACCCATCCGGGTGATCTTAAACGCCGTTTTCTTCACGCAATCGGCGATCTCGGTGATATTGGCGTCCGGCATCTTCGCAATGGCGCTGCTCACCACGCCGGGGCCGGAAACGCCCACGTTGATCGCACATTCGCCCTCGCCTGCCCCGTGGAAGGCGCCTGCCATAAACGGGTTATCCTCGGGCACATTGGCAAACACCACCAATTTGGCGCAGCCGATGGAATCTTCGTCCTTCGTTTGTTCGGCACATTCCCTGATGATCTCGCCCATCAGCTTCACCGCATCCAGGTTGATACCGGATTTGGTGGTTGCCACATTGACGGAGGAACAGACCCGCCCGGTTTCCTTCAACGCCCGGGGCAGGGAGCGGATCAGATTCAGATCGCTTTGGGTGGCGGCCTTATGCACCAGAGCGGAAAAGCCGCCGATGAAATTGATCCCGCAGGTTTCCGCCGCCCGATCCAACGTTTTCGCCACCTTCACCATATCCTCCACGGAAAAGCCGGGGGTCACGAGCGCAACGGGCGTGACGGACACACGCTTATTGATGATGGGAATCCCATAGTCCCCGGCAATGGCATCGCCGCAGGACACCAGATTGCCCGCCAGGCGGGTGATCTTTTCATACACCCGCGCGCAGAAGGCGTCCGGATCCCGATCCACGCAGTCGAAAAGGGAGATCCCCATCGTGATGGTGCGGATATCCAAATGCTCTTCATCGATCATTTTTATGGTTTCTATAATATCGCCGGTTGAAAGCATCGATGTTCCTCCCTCTTAAATATGGTGCATCGAGGTGAAAACGTCCTCATGCATCATATGGACAATCAGACCCATCTCCGCACCGGCGGCTTCGATCTCCTTGGCGAGAGTAGCAAAATCCTTGCCGCTTTCAGGCAGGGAAACCCACATAATCATCGTGAAGGTATCGTGCAGAACCTTTTGAGTAATATCGTTAATATTCACATTATTCTCGGCGCAGAGGGTTGCCAGCCGGGCAATGATCCCGACCTTATCCCTGCCGATGACGGAAATCACAGCGTTCATCTTTTTTACCTCGTTTCTTTTGATGATTCTATTCTACCACTTTCCGCCGAAAAGCGCAAGGGTTCTTGAAAAACTATGAGAGATATGATATAATCCTTTTATCAACGATTGCGAAAGGATCCCTTATGAATACCGTTACTTTACGTGCTTATGCGAAAATCAACTTAAGTCTGGACGTGACCGGCAAGCGGGAAGATGGCTATCATCTTTTGGAATCGGTATTCCAGGGGGTTTCGCTCTATGATCATATCCGGGTGCATCGGGAAAACGGAGGCGGCGGGATCCGCATTCGCTGCAATTTTCCCTTTATCGCCACCGATGGGCGCAATATCGTTTACAAGGTGACCGAAGCCTTTATGAAGGCGGCGGAAATCAACGAGTATCAGGTGTTCATCGAGCTGCATAAAACCATTCCCTCCGGCGCAGGGTTCGGCGGCGGGAGCGCAGACGGTGCCGCCGTTTTTTCGGCTCTTTGCCGCCTTTACCACCGCAATTTCCCCATTGATGAAGCCATTAAAATTCTGGCTCCGTTGGGGGCGGATATTCCCTTCTTCCTTTATAGCGGAACGATGCTTGCCACCGGGATCGGCGAGATTTTAACGCCTGCTCCGCCTTTAAAGGATTGTGCGATCGTTTTGGCGAAGCCCCGCACCAGCGCCTCCACCAAACAGATTTTTGCCAAGCTGAAAGAGGTGGGCATTCAGAACCGCCCGGACACTCCCGCCGTTTTAAAGGCGTTGGAAACGGGAGATCTGAAGCTGCTCGGCACCGCCACCGGCAACGTTTTGGAGGCGGCAACCATTCCCCTCTGCCCGAAAATTGCGCTTTTGAAAGAAAAATTGACCGAGGCCGGGGCGGTTGCGGCGATGATGAGCGGAAGCGGGAGCGGCGTGTTCGGCATCTTTGAAACGGAAGAAAAGGCACGGAAAGCCGTGCGCCTTTTGCGGAAAATTACCCGCAGCGTTTACCTGACCCACCCGGTCTGCCGACCGATGAAAACGCAATAAGGACGGGGGCCTTAAGAAACTTTTCGTGAAAAGTTTCTTAAGAATCTTCAAAAGCTTTCAATCTGAAAAACAAAGGACTCTGCGTTATTTTGCAAAGTCCTTTTTTTGAGAGTTTTTGAAGGGGGAAACGGAAAAACTTTTCGTGAAAAGTTTCTTAAGAGTCTTCAAAAGCTTTCAATCTAAAAAACAAAGGACTCTGCGTTGTTTTGCAGAGCCCTTTTTTTGAAAGTTTTCGCGGAGGGGTTTGGGGAGGTGCCTTTTACAAAAGGCATCTTCCCTTACAGTATATGAATTCCGGCGGCTTTGCAGGCATCCAAGGTGGCTTGATCCCAGATAGACGCCTGAACCTCGCCGATATGGGCGCTGCCCATAAGGAGCATACAAAGGCGGCTCTGACCGATCCCGCCGCCGATGGTCAGCGGCAGTTCGCCGTTCAGGAGCGCCTTATGGAACGGAAGATTTTTCCGCTCCTCGCATCCGGCAATTTTCAACTGGCGTTCCATACTCTCTTTATCGACCCGAATGCCCATAGAGGAAATTTCAAACGCCTGCCGCAGGGTTTCGTTCCAGAAGAGAATATCGCCGTTCAGCTTCCAATCGTCGTAGTCCGGCGCACGTTTATCGTGGGGCTCGCCGGATTTCAACGCCCCGCCGATCTCCATCAGGAACACCACGCCGTATTCCTTCGTAATAATGTCTTCCCGCTCCCTTGCGGTCAGAGTGGGATAAAGATCCTCCAGCTCCTGCGTGGTGATATATTTCACTTCCCGCTTCAAGGGTGGGCGAACGTTCAGTTGCGGGAACATAATTCTCAGGGTTTTATCCGTTTCAACGATGGCGCCCACGATCTTATCCACAACCGATTTTAAGTATTCCTTATTGCGATCCTCTGCGCTGATGATCTTTTCCCAATCCCATTGATCCACGTAGATGGAATGGAGGTTATCCATCTCCTCATCCCGGCGAATGGCGTTCATATCCGCATAAAGACCGGTATCGGGCAGGAAGCCATAGTCCCTTAACGCCCGGCGTTTCCACTTGGCAAGGGAATGAACGACCTCGGCATGGGTGCCGGTATCTTTAATTTCAAAGCCCACAGGCCGCTCCACACCGTTCAGATTATCATTCAAGCCGGAATCGGCGGTCACGAACAGGGGCGAAGAGGCTCGCCGCAGATTCAATGCGCCGCAGAGCATATCTTCAAACAGCCGTTTGGTTATGCCGATGGCACGCTGGGTATCATAAAGGGAGAGAACCGGCTTATAATCTGCCGGGATAAATACTTTGCTCATTCTTGATCATCCTTTCTC
>CAZIQE010000128.1:0-3015 GCA_964541385.1 uncultured Eubacteriales bacterium
GAGCTGAACGCCGTTCTTGAGGCCATCGAAACCGATACGCCTTATAAGGGCATTGAAAAGACCCAGATGAAGCTCGGCGTGGACATTCTGCCGAAGTTCAACCGGGATACCACCGACCGCAACAGAACCTCGCCCTTCGCCTTCACCGGCAATAAGTTTGAGTTCCGGATGCTCGGCTCCTCCAACAGCATCGCCTGCACGAACATTATGCTGAACAGCGCCGTTGCCGAAGCCCTGAAGATTTATGCCGACAGACTGGAGGGCGTGGAGGATTTTGAAACCGCTCTCCACGAGATGATCCGCAAGACCATCAAGGATCATAAGCACATCATCTTCAACGGAAACGGCTATGATGAGAGCTGGATCAAGGAAGCAACCGAAAAGCGTGGCTTGCTCAACTACCGCACCACGGCGGATTGTATGCCGCATCTGCTCGATAAGAAAAATACGGAGATGCTCATCTCCCACGGTGTGTTTACCGAGGAGGAGCTGAGATCCCGCTATGAAATTATGCTGGAAAACTACTGCAAGACCGTTATTATCGAAGCAACCACGATGGTCGATATGGCAAAAACGCAGATCGCTCCCGCCATCGAAGCCTATACGGCGGACGTTGCAAAGGCGGCGGCGGCAAAGAAGGCGATCGATCCCGCACTTGTCTGCAGCTATGAAACCGGCGTGATCAGAAAGCTTTCTGCGCTGACCGACCGGATCGCTTTCAAGGCGCAGGAATTGGAGGCGGCACTTGTTTCTCTGAATAAGGCGGAGGATATCGGCGCCGAATCCGTTATGATCCGTGATACCGTTCTCGGGTTGATGGGCGAGCTTCGCCTCGCCTGCGACGAAGCGGAAACCCTAACGGCAAAGGCCTATTGGCCGATGCCCACTTATGCCGATCTCTTGTTCGGCGTAAACTGAATCATATCATTCAAAAAGCGTTTGAGAAAAGAGAAGTAATGCAGTTTTCCTCGCCCCCAGCGAGTGCGGAAACGGTGGAAGCCGCACGGCGAGCCTGTATGAATAACACTTTTCGAGCTGCGATCCGAAAAGGGGTTTTTCCCCCTCAGTAGGTGCGCCGTTTCGCCGCACGTCAGCCGGCAAAGCCTTGCCGGAGGCTTGGAAATGAGATCAAAATACAGGTGGCACCGCGAATGCAGCAATCGCCCTGTAGGATGCTGAAGCTTCTTTCTTAAGAGGTTTTATACCGTTACGGGCAATGCGTGGAACCGGTGCCGCTTTTTTGCGTTTCCAAGCATACGTAACGAGTGAAGGGAGGAAATACTGAATGAAAAGAACGGAATACTGCGGATCGATCCGCCCAAGCCATATCGGTACCGAGCAGGTTTGTTCGGGCTGGGTGATTACCAAGCGGGATATGGGCGGCGTTATATTTTTAGACCTTCGTGACCGGGAAGGGGTGCTGCAGGTCGTTATTGACGCTGCTAAGGTCAGCACGGAGGAATTTAACCTAACCGAAAGACTGCGGATGCAATCGGTGATCAGCGTAAAAGGCAAAATCAGAAAAAGATCGCTTGATACCGTGAACCCAAAAATCGAAACCGGCACCGTGGAGCTGGCAACGGAAAAAATCGAGCTATTATCTATGGCGGAGAGGCTGCCCTTCTCGATCGACGACGGCGATAATGTGCGGGAGGAGCTCCGCCTGCGCTACCGCTATCTTGATCTCCGGCGCAGCTCGATGGTTGAAAATCTAAAGATGCGCCATCTGATCCAAAAAGCAACGCAGGATTATCTTGATCGCAAGGGCTTTATCTGCGTGGAAACGCCGATCCTCTGCAAATCAACGCCGGAGGGGGCACGGGATTATCTGGTTCCCTCCCGCATTCATCAGGGCAGTTTTTATGCTCTGCCGCAATCGCCGCAGATCTATAAGCAGCTTCTGATGGTCGGCGGGATCGATAAATATTATCAGGTGGCACGCTGTTTCCGGGATGAAGATCTGCGAGCCGACCGCCAGCCCGAATTTACGCAGATCGATATGGAGCTTTCCTTCGTGGAGCAGGAGGATATCTGGGAACACCTTGAAAAAATGTTTAAGCATATTTTCAAATGCTGCAAGGGGAAAGAAATTGAGTATGATTTTCCCCGTATCACCTGGACTGAAGCCATGGATCGCTACGGCTCCGATAAGCCGGATCTCCGCTTTGATCTGCCGATCGTTGACCTCACCGATCTTGCAAGCCAATGCTCCTTTTCGGTTTTCAGAAAAGTTTGCGATCAGGGCGGCGTTGTGCGGGCGATCAACGCCAAGGGCTGCGCCGGATTTTCAAGAACGGAAATCGAAACCCTCACCGAAAATGCGCTTTCCTACGGCGCAAAGGGGATGGCGTGGATCGCCCTCCGCCCGGATGGGGAAATTTATTCCATTCTCACAAAATATTTTGATGAAGAGGAAATGCAGGAAATTCTGTTGAAAATGGATGCTGCCCCCGGCGATTTTATATTATTCTGCGCAGATAAGCTGGAAACCGTGCGCAAAACGCTCGGCAATCTCCGCCTGGATCTTGCGGAGCTGCTCGGACTTCGGGATAAGAGCAAATACGCATTTCTTTTCGTTACCGATTTCCCGCAGTTTGAATATTCCGAAGAGGAAAAACGCTGGATCTCCACCCACCATCCCTTTACGATGCCCTACCCGGAGGACGTGCAGTATCTTCTGACCGAACCCGGCAGGGTGCGTGCGCAGGCATACGATGTTGTTTTGAACGGGGTGGAGCTGGGCTCCGGCTCGATCCGGATCCATCGGCAGGATATCCAGAAGCGGATGTTTGAGGCTTTGGGCTTCAGCGATGATGAAATAGAAGAGCGATTCGGATTTATGGTCAATGCCTTTCGCTACGGAACCCCGCCGCACGGCGGCTTTGCGTTCGGGCTCGACCGATTCGTGATGCTGATGGTGGGCGCAGATTCGATTCGTGACGTGATCGCCTTTCCGAAAATCAAGGATGCCTCCTGCCCGATGACCGATGCCCCGCAGCCGGTGGATGCGGAGCA
>CAZIQE010000129.1:0-1886 GCA_964541385.1 uncultured Eubacteriales bacterium
TATGAGCCGGTGAATACCACGGTCATCACCGATGAAAAGTGGCTTTCCTTTGTGATCGAGCAGGTATTGTCCAATGCGCTGAAATATACGCCGTCCGGCGGCATCACGATCACCCTGGAAAATGAAAAGACCCTGCGCATCCGGGATACCGGCATCGGGATCGCACCGGAGGATCTGCCGAGGATTTTTGAAAAAGGCTATACCGGCTATAACGGGCGTGCCGATAAAAAGGCAAGCGGGATCGGCTTATATCTCTGCAAGCGGATCTGCAAAAATCTGGGGCATACCATTACAGCACAGTCTGCCGTGGACGAGGGAACCGTTATTGATATCGATCTTAAGCAGGCGAAGCTGGAGGTTGAATAGTCGCAGCGAAAACGGTACTTCTTACAAAACTGTTAGATTTAAGGGGGCATTTGTAAGCCGAAACGATGGCGGCGCAGATGCTCCTCTTCTATAATGATAACAGAAATCACAAAGGAGGATTTTTGTTATGAGCATTTTGAACGTGAGCGGGATCCAGAAAATATATACGACCCGCTTTGGCGGAAATAAGGTGGAGGCTTTGAAAAGCGTTTCCTTCGACGTGGAGCAGGGCGAATATGTTGCCATTATGGGCGAGTCCGGCTCCGGCAAAACCACCCTATTGAACATTCTGGCGGCTCTGGATAAGCCGACCTCCGGCTCGGTGGTTCTTGATGGGAAGGATCTCTCCAAGATCAAGGAGTCGCAGGCGGCGGCATTCCGCCGGGATAATCTGGGCTTTGTTTTTCAGGAATTTAATCTTCTGGATACCTTTACATTGGAGGATAATATCTACCTGCCCCTGGTGCTTGCCGGCAGGAGCCATAAGGAGATGCAGGCACGCCTGATGACGATCGCGGCGCAGCTTGGGATCATCGGGCTTCTGAAAAAATTCCCCTATGAGGTGTCCGGCGGGCAGAAGCAGCGTGCCGCCGTTGCCAGAGCACTCATTACCAGCCCGAAGCTGATCCTGGCAGACGAGCCGACCGGTGCGCTTGATTCGAAGGCGACCGATGAGCTGCTCCGCCTCTTTGCCGAGATCAATAAGACCGGGCAGACCATTCTGATGGTGACCCACTCGGTGAAGGCGGCAAGCCACGCCAGCCGGGTGCTGTTCATTAAAGACGGAGAGGTGTTCCATCAGATTTACCGTGGCAACAACACCAACGAACAGTTATATCAAATGATCTCCGATACGCTCACCATGCTGGCGAAAGGCGGCGAGAGAAAATGAAATTGGGCTTTTATCCGAAATTAGCATGGGAGGGGATCCGCAAAAATAAGCGGATGTATTTCCCCTATATCCTCACCGGCGCCGTTATGGTGATGATGCATTACATTCTGAGTTTTCTGATCGAATCGCCGGCACTTGAAAAGATGCCCGGCGGCTCTGTGCTGATGACGGTTCTTCCGCTTGGATGCGGGGTTATCGCAATATTTTCGCTGATATTTCTCTTCTACACGGATTCTTTTCTCATTAAGCAACGGTACCGGGAGTTTGGCCTATATAATATCCTCGGTATGGATAAGCGGAATATCAGCAAAATTATGGTTTGGGAATCTCTGTTTGTTGGCGTTTCGGCGATTGGCGCAGGGCTTTTGGCAGGCATCGCTTTATCGAAGATCGCAGAACTTGCTTTGCTCAATCTCTTGAATATGGAGGTTACCTTTACTCTGAGTATCGGTTTCGTTTCCCTTTATCAAACGCCGTTGATTTTCGGATGCATTTATTTAATGCTTCTGTTCTATTCGCTGATCAAGGTCAGACGCTCCAAGCCTCTTGAATTGATGCAGTCCAGCAAGGTGGGCGAAAAAATCCCGAAACGCACCTGGATCTATGCGGTTCTCGGCGTTATCTTCCT
>CAZIQE010000130.1:0-3961 GCA_964541385.1 uncultured Eubacteriales bacterium
GAAGCAGTTTAAAACGAGGAGATTTTCGTTAAAGCAAGGCACAAAATCGAAAGCATACTGTCGTATGGTTTCGATTTTTAACGACGCTTTAGCGGAAAGATGCCGTTTTAAACCACATTGGGTTCGACTTTCCTCACCTTATCTCAATGAAAATAAAAAAAGAACCCCAAAATGGTTCCAAGCCTGTGGGATACAAGTCCCTTTAGGGGGAACCAAATTTGGGTTCATAAGAAAGATATCACAAAGCGATCCGGGTGTCAAGCGACAAAAGAAAATGTCAGCGGCTTCCCTGCTGACACCGTGCTTAATCTCAATAAAAAAAGAACCCCAAAATGGTTCCTCGCCTGTGGGATACAAGTCCCTTTAGGCGGAACCAAATTCGGGTTCATAAGAAAGATATCACAAAGCGATCCGAATGTCAAGAGGCAAAAGAAAATGTCAACGGCTTCCCTGCTGACACCAATGAAAGTGTTAAAACAGGGTACAGAGCTCGCTGACATCGAGGATAGGATATCACAAAGCGATCCGAATGTCAAGCGGCAAAAGAAAATGTCAGCGGCACTCCTGCTGACACCAATGAAAGTGTTAAAACAGGTTTCCTGCTCGCTGACATCAAGGATAGGATATCACAAAACGATCCAAATGTCAAGCCAAATAAAACAGGGAAAAATTTTTGAGATATGCAACAATTCAGCGTTTTGATTCGTTTTATATACAAATAGGGAGGAGCGAAAAACGGATGAAAAAGGTCATATTATTATTGACGGTGTTTGTTTTGATTCTTCAGGCAGGCTGTGCGAGAATAGAGGAAGGAGCCCCGGCGAGCGACGTGCTGGTTGAGGGAGAAACCGATGAGCTGATTCCGGAAACCGCCGTTGAGCAGGAAAAGGATGCTCCCGTTGCGAAAGAGTCTGCTTCCGAGAAGGATGCCGAAGCGGAGCCGGAGCCCAAGAAAGAAACCAAAGAATCTGTTTCGGACGAAACGCAGTCCAAGAACGAAAAGAAAAGGAAGTTTGATATTCGCGAGATCGATCTTGTGAAAGAGAAGGTATCGATCGTTCTGGCGGAAAAAACGCCGAAAATAATCCCAACGAAATATCCCGACATAACGGCGGAGTTATGGATCAAAGAGGTTTATTACGGCTCTTTGAAGGTGCGGGATAAGGTTCATTATAAGTTTAGTTCCGTCTTTCATTCCGGCAATTTGAAGGAAAATACAGAATATCTGATCGCAATGCGAGAGGCAACCGACCCGCAATCGGGGAAGGTCTATTATATTCCGCTATGGGAGAACAGCGATTATATGGATTCCGCATGGAACGTGAAGGATCGCAAAACGGCAAAAGACGAAGCGGATACTTGGCCGTTGGCGGGGCTTTACGACAGTATTTTTGAATTATACGTTGATCAAAAAACAGAGCCTTCCTCGGAGATGCGTTTTTTGAAGAATCTGGAAAAATATCCGGAATTTTATGAAAAGATCAGAAACGAGTGTTTTATCGTGGTTCGCGTCAAAGCCCTTGATAAGGGCGAGCCGATCGTTATGAAGAATAACGATGCGTACAGTGATTATTCTGAATCCACACGGATGCATCTGGAGATCCAAGAGGTTTATTACGGCCCGGTTCAAAAGGGCGAGATCATCGATTATTGGGAAACCCTCGGCGTCTATCAGGACTACGACCTTGTGATGGAAAATCTCGGAAGAGGGGAAAAGCCCCTTGAGGTCGGGAAGGAATATCTGATGGTTGCGGGCGCTCATTATGCAGAAGAAAACGGCGAAGCAAAAAATTTCTATCAGGAATTTAATTCGCTTGCCCCTAATTCTTATGTGAACGTTGAGGATCTTCCCGCCATTACCGACCGAATAAATAAAGAAAAAGCCAACGTGTATGATCGCTTCTTTTACGATTTAGTTAACTGAAAAAGAGAATAATAACTCCCCGGCTTTGAGCCGGGGAGTTATTTTATGGTATTTATTCTTTACGAAAGATTTAATTTGCTTTCCACTCATCGGGGAAAAAGGCTCTTGTTACGGCACGCTCATTATGGGTATCCCAAACCTCAAACCGGATATAGCGGGGCGTTCTTTTGAAATCGGCTATGTCGAAAACCGCCTCGGTCAAATCGTCCCTGCGGGAAGCTTCTGATTGATAGCCCCGGTATTCGCTCCGCATCATAATCAGGGCGGCGGGGGAAGTTTTAATATGAACCCTGCCGTCTTCCACGAAAATTTCCTCAATGGTGGGGCCGGTGGAAGCATAAAGCTCGCCTTGCTCCATCGCCTTCAGAACGGTATTATATTCCAATTTCTCCGCCCGGATCATCGTGAAGCAGCGGAAGGAATCGTCCTTGGGGTCGGTTTCATCGGCGTTAGAGTGGTTATCGTCGCCGGCGGTGGGGCAAAGATATTTGCCCTCCCACATCATTTCCACAAACTGCTGATCGCCCCAGCCCCGTTTCGCCACCTGACTGCCGCCGTTGAAAACTTCAAAACCCCAAAGACCTTCCAAGGGGGCGAAATCCTTCACGGTCTGGGTGCTCCAGAAGGGGTGGTTATATTGGCTCAAAAAGCCTGCCGCA
Organism: uncultured Eubacteriales bacterium; assembly: GCA_964541385.1. Classification (GTDB taxonomy): domain Bacteria; phylum Bacillota; class Clostridia; order Oscillospirales; family QAKW01; genus QAKW01. Next base: position 2,584 of record CAZIQE010000130.1, read on the forward strand.
TTGGCTTTAGCGATCAGATCATTGATGATCTCTACGCTGTATTCTCCCTTTTTCTCCAGCTCCCGGCGGGGGAAATCGGGAAATTCACTGCAATTTTCATCCTTCGCGAAAAAATTCAGATGATAGGTCTGCCGCTCATAGTTATCCGGATCCCGATAATCCTTCAAACTGCATTCAACGGAGGTGATGGGCAGGAAGCTTTCGTCCTTTAACTCCGGATGGGGAACCAAAACGTGGTGATCGGAATAGGCATAGATCTGGTAGCCCTTGGCTTTATATGCCGCCTTGGCTTCCTCCGGGGTCAAAACGCCGTCTGAAACGGTGCTATGGGAATGAAGATTGGCCTTATACCAATGCCCCTTTTCCGCAAACAGATATTTTCTTGCCATCTTTAAAAGCCTCCGTTTTTTGATAAAAATATTCTACCACGGGCGGGAATAAAAGTAAAGAGGAACACTTTTCGGATTGTGTCGTATATTGGAACGAAAGGAGAATTAAAATATGGATGATTTAGATCTTCGGGATCTCCTGGCTCCTCCGATGCGGATGCATTCCGAGTGGATGGATGGCGGGATGCCCGATCATAGAGAGCATACGCAGGTTTTGGCGATGGCAAGCGTGCCCAGCCAGAAATGGCGTGATTTGATGGAACCGGATGAGGGTCTTCACCGAGGCACCATCTTCCGGGAATTGGATCTTCCTTTTGAATGGAGGCCGGGCGTATGAACGAAAGAGAAAAAAGAATGAAAGCCGTTTATGCCAACGGCTTTGCCGCAGATGAAGCCCGCCTCTTTTTGGATACCCATCCCTCCGATCCGGAGGCAATGGCTTATTATGAAAAGAAAATGGCACTTTACAAGAATGCGGTGGATCAGTATCAGCAGGAATTCGGTCCGATCCGCCCGGAGGACGGCGTTCAAAACGGCAGATGGGCTTGGGGCGAAACGCCATGGCCTTGGGAAGGGGGAATGTAAGGTATGTGGACTTATCAAAAACGGCTTCAATACCCGGTGAATATTAAAAAACCCGACGCCAAAATGGCGAAGGTCATTATGTCGCAATTCGGCGGTCCGGACGGTGAGCTCGGAGCCTCTCAGCGTTATTTATCCCAACGCTATGCGATGCCTTATAGCGAAGTTGCCGCCACACTTACGGACATCGGCACGGAAGAGCTTGCGCATATGGAGATCGTATCCACGATGGTGCGCCAGCTCCTGAAAGGTCTTTCTGCCGACGAAATCGAGAAGCAGGGCTTTGCCGATTATTATGTGGATCATACTGCCGGCGTTTGGCCGCAAGCCGCCGCAGGCGTGCCCTGGAGTGCCCTGACCTTCCAGTCCAAGGGCGATCCGATCACGGATCTCACCGAGGATATGGG
>CAZIQE010000131.1:0-3823 GCA_964541385.1 uncultured Eubacteriales bacterium
GAAGCAGTTTAAAACGAGGAGATTTTCGTTAAAGCAAGGCACAAAATCGAAAGCATACTGTCGTATGGTTTCGATTTTTAACGACGCTTTAGCGGAAAGATGCCGTTTTAAACCACATTGGGTTCGACTTTCCTCACCTTAAGCAAAAGGAGCGGATTTTCTTTCTTTTGACGTGGCGAGAGGGCGAGTTGGCGGATAGTGGAAAAATTTCAATCAAAACTCGGCACCAGCCGAGTTTTTACCTTATTTTATTTACAAATAAGAAAAGTGGCTTCCCGTTTTATCTTAACAATAAGAACAGGTAGCCACTTCATTATTTACTTATTTTTCCACGGTCGGTGCCTTTTTTACTGCCGATCACCATTCTGTCTGGATGACTTCTCCATTTACCAGCTTTTGGGCGTTCTGCAGTATCCGATCCACATTCAGCGTGCTGACGTAGAACCGCCCGGCGCCATCCAGCTCCGCAAAGCATTTCAATTCATTCACCGGATAAAACCGCAGCACCTCCACCGTGCCGTCTTTCAGCGTGAATTCCACGGTGAGCCGTGGTTCCACCCCTGCGGGCTTTTCGCCCAGATCGTTGATGGCAATGGTGAGGATATGGGAATAGAAATCCGAAAAATGCTCACTATTAACCTGCTTATTATTGATGGTTACAAAAAAGTCGCCGCTCTCATTTTTCTCGCCGATATCGATATAATAATTCTTGCCCTGCCCGGTTACTTTAATTGCCGAAAGGGCATCGGCGGCACGGCTATAGATCATATCCTCGCAAAGATCCCTAAGCGGCAGACCCAAAAATTCGGTATTGGTGGATTCCAGAGAATGAACGAACTTCCCGCCCAGCACGTAGCAATACTGAAAGCCCGCCTCGGTGGTGCTGCCGAAATGCACCTCCACCGTTTTCCCCTTCAGGGTATACTTAAACGTATACGCCGGCTGATCGAGCCCGAATTTTTTCAGCCCTTCGGGCGAAGTATCATCCCCCACCACGGCGCAGGAGGTCAGAGCGGTGAGCAGATTGGTGATTTTTTCCTCATAAACTGAGTTGAAGGAATGGTGGATGGGCTCGGTCATCAAGAAGGTGGTGCCCACCTCTTCCTCGCCCAGCTGCTGCATAATCAGCTTCAGGGGCTCCTTCCGCTTGGTTCCGCCGATATAGATATCGTTGAAGGTTTCCATTTCGGCGGCCTCGCCGGTATATTCGATCATCGTATCGGTATAAAACTGATAGCGTGCCAGAAGCACCTGATCGGGCACGGTGCCATCGACCAGATAAACCGCCGGATCGCCCACCATTTTGCAATAATAATTGCCGGACGCCGAGGTGGTGCCGATATTGAATTGGACGGTTTCCCCCTTGTTCACGATCGTGACCGCACCGGCGGGAGTTTTCAAGCCGTAGCCCTCCATCTGCTCCTCGGAGGGGTTCTCGATCACCTTTTTGGTGGCGGTGAGGGAGCCGATATTCCCGAGCATCTCCACAACCTTTTCGCTATCAACGCTATAGCCCTTTTTGCCCTCCACGTAATAGGTGCCGATCGCCTGCCTGACCAGCTTATAATCATCGAAGGTATTTTTGATCTGCACCGATTCCGCTTCTTTTAAATTCACGTTCAACAGGGTGACGGCGTTCCCTTTTTCATCGCCGGCTTCATCCTTCGGCAGAACGAACGCCACTAAAACCCAAAGGATGATCGCCAGCACCAACGTTACGCCGATCAGAATCAACAAGGGCTTCATCCGTTTCATCATAGGTATCTCCTCCGGATATAAACGATCAGCCCCAAAATCAGGAAGATGCCGGGGATCACGCCGATAAAGATAATGGACGCCCAGCGCACGGTGGCGGTGGAGAGGGTCATGGAGGAGGAGCCGGCGGCCTTATTGGCGCCCAGAATCTCCGCTTCGCTTTCATTCACCATCATCTTATAGATATTATAGACAAAATTGCTGTTGCCGTTATATTTCATATAGTTTGCGCCCAGGATATCCACCGAGCCTGCCAAAAACACGTGGCTTTCCACCGCCACGTTATTGAGGAACTTATAGCGGGTGGCAACAGCCGCCACGTTGAAGGGACCCTTCGCATCCCCCTCCGCCTTCTCGTAGCCGGCATTCAGGGCATTGGAACTCTTGGCGTAGGAGCCTTCAGAGGTGGTGAGCATGGCACCGGTTTCGGTGATATCCCGGCTCTCAAACAAGAGGGTGATCGACCGGGAATTGGGCACAACGCTCAGATAATCCGCCGAGATCTCCACGCCGCTGACTTCTGCTTCCGTATAGGAGGGGATCAGATAAAGCGGACCGGAAACCGCATCGCCCGCATAGGTGGCGGCACTATATTCATCGGTTTCCAAAACGATATCGTTATTCAATTTCATTCCCCAATCGGCAAGGAAGGTATCCAGATTGGGCAAGCTCCCGATCTCGGGATTGGAGAAGAACATCAGATCCCGCTCATAATTATAATCATTCGCCAGAAACTCCTGCAGCTGGCGGATCTCCGCCTCGGAATAATCCATCGTGGGTCCGCAGATCACCATCAGCCGGGCTAAGGGATCATATTCGGAAAGCTGGTTCAGCTTTACTTCTTCCACGTCGGCACCGTTATTGGCTAAAAGATTCATTAAGCTCTCATAGCCTGCCTCGCCGTGGCCGTTGATGAAATAAACCAGGGGGATCTCTTCCTTCGTGACGTAAAGCACCGCCGAAGCGAGGCATTGCTCCGTTTTATAGGTGATCGCACCGTTGGAGCTATCGCTTTCATAAAGATCCTCGAACTCGATCACCCGGCGGCGGTTGCCGTTCTCCACCACGATGGCGCCCTCGGTGATGTTATACTCCGCACCGTATGCCGTTAGGGCGGTGGGGTTCACGTCGGGATCCACAAAGGTCAGGTTGATTTGATCGGAAAGATTGGAAAACCGCTTAACGGTTTCCTTGAACTGCTCGGGGTATTCCGCCTCGTTATACATCACCGTCAGCTTGATGGTGGTATCCTGCGTTAAGGAATCCACGATCTGCTTGGAGCTATCGGAAATACTGTAGAGATCATAGGAGGTGACGTCCAGCTGCCAGGAATAGGCATCGCTCAAAAGGGTGAAGATCACATTGGCGATCACCATTAGAGCGATGAAGACTGCCGTCAGCACCGTGGAAACGGAGCCGTATTTGAATTTGCGGGATTTAAAAAAGCTTCCGTTCATCAGCTCCACCTCCGTTTATCGATCATACGCACCGTTAAGAATAAGAAAATCACCGTCAGACTGATGAAATAGAAGATGGCGGAAAAATCGAAAAGACCGCCCGCCAGCGTTTCAAACCGATCGGAAACCGAAACCACCTTCACGATCTTGCTGAAGATCGCATTATTCAAAAGGGACTCCAGAATATCGCAGATCGCAAAGATCAGCAGGGTGAAAAAGCCCATAATGAAGGCAATGATCTGGCTTTCAGTGAGGCACGCCATAAACATTGCAATGGCGATATAGGCGGCGCCCACCAGCAGAATCGCAATATAGTTGCCCGCCAGAATCCCCATCTCCACGTTGCCGTTCACAATGAGGAACCCTTCCGCAAAAATACTGGGCACAAGGCTGATCAAAAACATCGTATACGCCGCCATAAATTTGCCCATCACCATCCCGGTGATGCTCACGGGCGCCGTGATCAGGATCTGATCGGTTTTATTCTTCCGCTCCTCGGGGAAGAGCTTCATCGTTAAAATCGGCACGGTTAGGATCAAAGCATAGCAAATGAAGAGGAAATAATAACCGGGCTCGGAATTATAGGCGTAAAGATTGGTCAGACTGAAGCA
>CAZIQE010000132.1:0-3025 GCA_964541385.1 uncultured Eubacteriales bacterium
CCGGCTGTCCTGTTCGATCCACACGCCGGTCTTGTCCGAAAAAACAGCGTACTGCGGCAAATCGATCAGATTGTGAATGATTCGACTGAGGGCTTTGCGTTCAAGGCTTATTTCATAAGGATATTTTTCAAGTTCCTTCAAGATGTCCTGCTGACGAAGATGGGTTTTGGAGTTGGATTTTTTGCAGAGAATATTGTACACAAACAGCGGTGCCATGCTTTTGAGCGTGTTTGTCTTTTTCGGTCGATACAGTTCGTCCAATTCTTCATCACTCATCAGTTCCATTTGTTCCAGGCGCAGGCGGATGTTATTGTCCACCAATTCTCTTGAAACACCGCATTCGTGCAAAACAAAGGCCGCGGCAAATTGCCTGGCTTCATCCAGGATGAACATTTCGGGGGCATCCAGGGAAAACAGTCTGCAGACACGCCATGAACGAAGATAAAGATCATAGGCACAGATATTATTGCCAAAACGCTTTTCTGCCTCTGTGTGAAGATGAGAAAGATAATCTTTTCGATATTTCAGCTCTTCTTCCGTTACGGTAACATCCACATACTCGTTCAAGGTCTCTTTTTCAAAAGTCGCAATCTGTTCTCCCTTTGCAATACGGGCGGCAATGTCTTTGACCCAAGCGATCATATCCAATTTGTTATAGATCTCACGAAATCTCTGTTCATCGAAGTCGCCCATGTCCAAATCGCGCAAATACAGATTCCACACGTCGAAAAGAGTGCCATCTCCCAAAACGGCCTTGGTCTTTTCCGGGTCCCCTTCAAGCTCATCATATTTTTCTCCGATTTTTTCAAGAGCGGCATAAACGGCATTGAATTTTTCAAGCACTTTTTCATACTTGGACAGATTCCAATTCATTTTGCATCGATAGCTGCTCTCCTCATCGGTGCTGTCCGGCGCATAAGGCCAGCCCGGACGATTGTAATGCCAGCCCGGGATGTACAGAATCCCGTCCTCGTCGGTGCGCTCGAACATCATGGTGATAAAATCAGCAGGGGTAAGTTCCAGATCATCCACACTATCGATCATTTTTTCTTCCATATTACACTCTCCTTATCATTTTTGGTTTCATTTTAGCAGAGAATATGTCCCTAATTTGGTACAAATATGCGAAGAAAAGCCCCATCTATCAGTTGCCTGACCGATCTGATTACGTTATTAAGTTTTTTCCTTATGTTCTCGAATGATTCTTACAGCATGATCCGGTTTAAGTTGTGCAAACAGTCGCTTCAAATGCGTATTCCACTCTGATGAATCCGGGTTCAAATCGCCTGCGATCAAAATCTTTTTTCCGTTTTGAATCAATCGATCCGTGATATAAAACACTTCTTCCGATGAAGCTGTTTTTTCTCTTAAATATTGAAGATCATCCAAAAGCAAAATATCGGCGTTTTTGAATTGGTTGATATACTCCCGTTGTGTTCCTTCGCAAATATGATGAATATACTGCTCAAGAAACTCCACGGCGGAAATACATATCATGTCGAGATTTGGTTTTGTTTTGAGAATTTCGTTTTTAACAGCATGCAGCAGATGTGTTTTCCCGACCCCATAATCGCCGTAAATGTATATAAAATCGCCATCGGTACTTTGCGCAAACATTTTTGCTGTATGAACCGCCATGCGGTTGCCGTCATCAAGCATTAAATTATCAAAAGTCATGTTTTTCATATCAAAAGTCCTCTCTGTTTTTTTCTTTTTCCGGGCAACTGCCAAAAGGGAGTGCCGTATATTAGTATTTTAGCAAAGCAAACGCACCGTTTTCGGTGCATTTAACGGAAGCGTTTCGGGCAATGGCGGTAAGGGGAATGATTCCGTTATGAATTTGGATCTGATCCAATTCTCGGCAACCTCAATGCCAAATTCCGTTGCCTCAAATTGTCCGACAAACGCTTCTTCCATATTTGAAACAGCGTCCCACGGCAGCATAAAATAGCACATAGCGATTATGTGCTTCCCATGCTTTCCTTCAGCCGCTTTCACTTTATAGTGAAAGGTCGTCTGGCAAAGGCAGCCTTTGGTTGGATCCGGCCTAAGAGAACCGGAATAAATGTTGCCGTATAAAAACCAGTCTAACGTCGGCAATTTGATCTCATACAAAATAAACACCCCCTTAACCTTTGATATCATAAATATACCAAGAGTTATGGGTCGTTTTTGGTGCGGAAGTGTTTTTGGTCGGAGTGTCTTGGTTTTTCTACTTTATTTTTCGTGCGATGTATGGTAAAATAAAGGTACTCTATTACAATTTAAGGTGAATTGGGTCTATGAATCTTGTAAAACTTTTGAATAAGAACTACTCTAAAAAAGAGCTCAAGCGCATTGATCCGCTGCTGAATCAGGTGCTGGCGCTGGAAGATGCCATGCAAAAGCTGTCCGACGCCGAGCTGCGGGATATGACGCGTCAATTCAAGCAACGGGTGGCCGACGGTGAATCGCTCGATTCCCTTTTGCCGGAGGCGTTTGCCGTTTGCCGCGAGGCGGCATGGCGCGTACTGGGTATGAAACACTTTCCGGTGCAGATCATCGGCGGTATCATTCTGCATCAGGGACGAATTGCCGAAATGAAAACCGGCGAGGGCAAAACACTGGTTGCCACGCTGCCCGCTTACCTCAATGCCTTAGCCGGCAAAGGGGTGCACATTGTCACCGTCAACGATTACCTGGCGCGCCGCGACAGCGAGTGGATGGGCAAGGTATACCGTTTCCTGGGACTAACCGTCGGCCTGGTGGTCAACGGGCTGGATAACGACGAACGCCGCACCGCCTATGACGCCGATATTACCTACGGCACCAACAACGAACTGGGATTTGACTATCTTCGCGACAACATGGTCATTTATAAAGAACAAAAGGTACAGCGCGGCCATGCCTTTGCCATTGTCGACGAGGTGGACTCCATCCTCATTGATGAAGCCCGCACGCCGCTGATCATTTCGGGCAAAGGGGACGAATCCACCGAACTGTACCGCCGTGTGGACAAATTCGTGCGCACGCTGAAAAAATGCGT
>CAZIQE010000133.1:0-3983 GCA_964541385.1 uncultured Eubacteriales bacterium
GGCAACCAAACCGTTTACGTATTTAAAGCGCTTTCGATCGGCGGCTTCAACGGCTTTTCGATTAGTGAGATCGATCTCGCCCTGCGCATAGGGCGCAGTTTGCACCTTGCCTGCCGATGCAACGGCGGCGGCAACCACCTCCTTCAGGCCTTCGTGGCCGATCCCGGCGGAAACCGTTTCGATCACCGGGCATCCCAGCTCCTTGGAGAGCACTTCCGAATTGATTTTCGTTTTCTTTTTGGCGTTGATATCGCTTTTATTCAAAGCAACCACCACCGGAATGCCCAATTCCAAAAGCTGGGTGGTAAAGAACAGGCTTCGGCTCAGGTTGGTGGCATCCACAATGTTTATGATGGCATCGGGATGTTCATTTCTTACGTAGTCGCTGGTGATGCTCTCCTCCGAAGTGAAGGGGCTCATCGAATAAGCACCGGGCAGATCCACCGCCAGGAGTTCCTCTCCGCCGGTGTAGGCTTTTTTGATAAAAGCCTCCTTTTTGTCCACGGTAACGCCTGCCCAGTTCCCCACCTTTTCGTTTCGGCCGGTGAGGGCGTTATACATCGTGGTTTTCCCACTATTGGGGTTGCCTGCAAAAGCAATTCTCATCTTTTTTCCTCCTGATTCGTATATTTTTTAAATTGAAAACATAATATTATAAGTTAGCATATGCTAACCAATGGGGATAAATAAATCAACTGCGCCGTTTTCCTTTTTGAAATCAGATCATAATCGCTTCGGCCAGTTGAGTATCGATATTATAGCGGGCATCCTTAATGGAAACCACGCAGCCGCTTTCCCGATGCTCAATCACGGTGATGGGCTCGCCGCTATAGCAACCGAGGGAAAACAAAAAGGTTTCCAATTCTTCATCGTTGGTAACGATTTTTCGGATGATATACTCTTTCCCTTTTTCGGCATTTGTTAGATTCATTCTGATCAATCCTTTCGGTTACCTTGTGCTAACCGTAAATACTATAGCACTTATTCCAAATAATGTCAAGCGAAAATTGGAAGAATCTTAAAAATTTTTTTAAAAAGCAAAACCATCGGTTGCCCGATGGTTCAAGTTTGCTTTTTATAAAAATTTTTCCAATTCTTCGCCGATGCGCTGCGCCATTCTGTAGAAGCCCAGATCGTTGGGATGGCTTCCGTCCACGGTGCAGGCATCCCAGCAATCTCCGGCAAAAAGCTCGTTGCCGGGCACAAAATAAACGTTTTGATCGCCCTCCGCCAAAGCGGTTTCATAGGTGGCTCGCACAACCTCCATCCGCTCCAGATAGGAAGGGTTCAATAAGGAATCCGGGGCGGAAACAAAAATGATAGGCAGTTCCGGCTGCGCCTTGCGAACGGCACGGTAAAAGGGCAGGTGGGTGGCTTTCAGATAGTCGGCGTTGGGGGCATTATGATCGTAGTCGCAAACGAAAACTTTCATCTTCAAGCCGGCAATATACCGAACCATCACTTCTTCGGCTTTGCCTCTGCCGGAAAAGCCGAGGTTGATATGATCCACATTGAATTTTCGGCTCAAAATCGCCTGATAGGCGTTGCCGGGTCGGCTGGCGCATCCGCCCTGGGTGATGGAGGAGCCGTAGTAAACAACGGGCTCCTCATAGGCGTAAGGGGCGGCGGGCGCAAGGATCGCATCCTTTTTTACAGCAATGTAAAGCTCGCTCACGTTATCGTAAAGGGGGAAGTTGACGGTGTATTCCGCCATCTTGCCGTCGGTCACTTTGGGGGAGCTATAGCCCTCTTTCATATTCACGTCGGTGGGCACGAACATATGATAAAAGGTATCGGGCTCCGTTTCGGTCTTGCGGTAAAGATCGAAGCCCGATTGACCGGTGCGGGGCATATGCTTCATAGGAGCCTCGTTTTTCATTTCCGCCTTGATGCCGATGAAGGCGGAATTTGTGCGGAATCGGATGCGCCCGCCGGCGGTGCGGTAGTTCAGGCGGGAAACGCCCTCGCTGGTGGCATCAGCCACCTTTTTATCCAGCCGGAGATAGCATTGCTCCTTTTCATCATAAAAAACGCCGTATAATTGGAATGGCGCCTTTTTGGCATCCAGCCAGATCAGATCCGGCTCGGTGATCTCCGCAGGCGTAATAAAATTTTTGTCGATCGATTCGATATTCATAATATTTCCGCACCTTTCTTTTTTTGCCATTATTATAATCTTCGGGAGGAAGAAAGTCAAGTTGACACAATATGTTATAATGAAAGAAACAAATGAATGAGCGGGGAGGCGGAAAAATGCCTAAAAATCCACGTCAAACGGAAAAGCTTTTAAGGCTGCAGGAGATTTTTTTAAGGGAAACCGATGAAGATCATCCCATCACAATGCCTAAGCTCCTGGAGCGTTTGGAATCCTTCGGCATCAGCGCAGAGCGAAAAAGTGTTTATGAAAATATTCAGGTTTTGGATCAATGCGGATGCGAGATTTTATCGGAACGTCGGGGGAGCCAGACCTATTATTATGCCGTCGGCCGCCCCTTTGAGCTTTCGGAGCTCAGGCTTCTGGCCGATGCGGTTTCCTCCTCCCGATTCATCACCGAGCGGAAAAGCAATCAACTGATGGAAAAGCTGGGCAGCTTATGCAGCGTCCATCAGGCGGCTCAATTAAAACGGCGGCTCCATATCGCCAGCCGGATCAAAAATATGAACGAAACCATTCTTTATACGGTGGATGAGCTTTATCGGGCGATGGATCAGAACCGGGCGATCGGGTTCCGGTACTATGATTGGCAGATGGAAAAGGGCACCTTGCAGCGGGTGCCCCGCCGTAATGGCGCAGAATATGTCGTTTCGCCCTGGCAGTTACTCTGGCTGGAGGAAAACTATTATCTGATGGCGTTTGACCATAACCGCCGGGCGATCCGCCATTACCGGGTGGATCGGATGGGTCAACTCCGCATAACCGAGGAGCCACGCCGGGGGGAATCAGAATTCAAGGAGAAGCGGGTGGAGGATTATATGTCCCGGGTCTTCGGGATGTTCGGCGGCGAGCCCTGCCGCATCACCCTTTCCTTCCCCGCCAAAATGCTGGAGGTAATGGTGGATCGGTTCGGCAAGGAGCTGCGCCCGCAAACGCTGGCGGGGGATCGCTTGCAGATCCGGGTGGAGGTTGTGCCCAGCCTGCCCTTTTTCGGCTGGCTTCTTTCTTTGGGGAGCGGCGTGGTGCTGGAGGAGCCCGACGCATTGCGGCGGGAGTTTGCGGATTTATTAAATCAAATCGGTTCGCTTTATTAAGCGTTGCCGGGGGAAAAAAGAAGACCCAGGGCGATGGTGAGCCCCACCAACGTGGTTTCCGGGGAAACGGAATCGCCGTGGAGAGCCGGGGCATTGCCGATGAACCGTTGGCAAATGCCCATTACCGCCTGGGTGGCATAGGTGCGGGTTTCGGGCGGCAGCTCCATCAGCGCATCGGAAACCCGCTCCAGATAGCGGGAAAGCCCGCCCTGCTCCGTTAGCGGGCGAAGGCTTCCGGTGTTTTCCAATATGGCCTCCAAAGCGTGATAGCCGGACGGGCGGGAAGCAACCCCTTTCAGATAGAAAATATTTTCCTGCGGCATCAGCCGCTTGCCTAAAACGTTGATATAATCGTTATCCGCCGAAAGGCTGAAGATGCGTTTCCGGCGTTCGTCATAGAGGGGGATTTTTCGCTGAAAGGCCTGCAGAGCCTCCGGCGAAAAGCCCTGACCGTCGAAACTGAAGCAGAGCATCGGCAGATCGGAATGGATGGCGATAAACTGGGCTTTATTGCCGCCTTTGGAATGACCGGAAAGAAGAATACTTTCCGCCGTCCATCCTTCCTGCGCCGCAAGGCGATGGAACCAGTTTAACGCCTCCACCTGGCTATCGGTGGCGTGATCCTTCAGGATCCGCTCCCGCCGTTCCGGGCGGAAGGTATGATAGGTGTTGGCGTTGGGAATTCCCGAAAGACCCCTGCCGTTATCCAGCCATTCGCCCTTGCCGGTTCCCCG
>CAZIQE010000134.1:0-1977 GCA_964541385.1 uncultured Eubacteriales bacterium
ACGTTTTCACCGGCTTCCGCCCGGAGGGCATCTCATCCAAAACGGAAAGGCTCAGATCGCCCCAGACCATCAACGCCATCGTGCGGGGGATGGGCGTTGCCGACATCACGAGGATATGGGGTGAACGCCCCTTAGCGGACAAAGCCGCACGCTGGCGCACGCCGAACCGATGCTGTTCATCGGCGATCACCAGACCCAGCTCCTTGAAAACCACCTGCTTTTGCACCAAAGCGTGGGTGCCGATCGCCACCCGGATCGAGCCATCCTTCAGACCGGCATAGATTTTTTTCTTTTCGGCGGCGGGGGTGGAGCCCACCAATAATGCCGTTTGAAAGCCTAATTTTTCCAATAGCGGCTTGAAATATTCTGCGTGTTGCCGAGCCAAAATCTCTGTGGGTGCCATAATCGCCACCTGCCAGCCGGAGGAAAGCGCCGCATATGCCGCCTCGCCCGCCACAAAGGTTTTTCCGCTCCCAACATCGCCCTGCAGCAGCCGGTTCATCGCAAAGGGGCTCGCCATATCCTCTAAAATCTCCGCCACCGCCTGCCGTTGGCTTTCGGTGGGCGCAAAGGAATGAAGCGCCCGGAACCCGTTGCCGGGCGCCCGCACCGGATAGCGGTTTTCATCCTTGCCCAGCCGGGAAAAGAATTGCAGACCCAATTGAAAATAAAGCAATTCTTCAAAGATCAGCCGCCGCCTGCCCTGCGCCACGTCCCGCATCGATTTGGGGCAATGAACCGCCCATAACGCCTCCTTCAACGGCAAAAGATCATATTTTTCCAAAAGCCCTTGGGGCAGGGGATCTGCCGGGATCCATTCCGGATTTTTCAGAATTTCCTTCACCCAGGAGCGAAGCTGACCCTGCTTCAAGCCGTTCACCAAAGGATAAACGGGATCAACGGACGGTGTAACACCGGGCTTCAGCTCCTCCACCCGGGGCGAAACCATATGAAATAACTGTTTATAGTCCATCCGCCCGTAAAAATTAAAGAGCCGCCCCTTTTTCAGTTTATCGGCAATATACGGATTGTTATAAAAGCTTAAATTCAGGCTCCCGCTGACGTCTGCCACCGTCACCGTTGTCAGCGTGCGGCCGCCGTAGATCCGGCGCTCCCGGGGCGTTTCCGTTACCGCCGCATTGATGCTGACCGCCTCGCCCCGCATCAAAACCGCCTCCCGGATGGGAACCACTAAGGAGCGATCCTCATACCGCCGGGGATACAGGCGCAGGAGATCATCGGTTTCAAAAAGACCTAATTTTTCCAGCCGTTCGGCTCGTTTTTTACCAACGCCGGTCAATTCCGTTAACGCCGCCATCTGCCCGCACCTCCTTTTTCTTTTATTTTATCCTATTCCGCCGCAATTTTCAATTAAATCTTGCGTTCTAAACGGAAATGCTCTAAAATACATATTAAAGGATGTGTTTTTAAAGATGAAAAAAACGGTTTTGATCACCGGCGGAAGCGGAGCCATCGGCAGTATGACCGCTTATTGGGCGGTGCGCCGGGGCTACCAAGTGGCGTTCGGTTATTTTAAAAATCAAGACGCCGCCGAACATTTAGCGGAGGATCTTACCAAGCTGGGCGGAGCGGTTTTGCCGGTTCAGGGCGATCTCACCCAAGAAGCAGACCGCAAAAAATTGGTGGAAGAAACCATAGCCGCCTTCGGCAGGATCGATATTCTGGTGAATAACTTCGGCGTGGCGCACTACCGGGAATTTTCTCTGGAAACGGACGAGAGCCTTGCGGAAGCGGTCAGCCAAAATCTTCTGGCGCATATGAGCCTGACCCGCCTTTGCCTCAAAGAGATGCTTCCGCAAAAGAGCGGGAGCATCGTCAACGTTTCTTCGGTTTGGGGGCAAACCGGCGGCTCCTGCGAGGTGGCGTATTCCGCCGCAAAAGCAGGCCTGATCGGCTTCACCAAGGCGCTTGCCAAGGAATTGGCGCCCTCCGGCATCACCGTGAACTGCGTGGCGC
>CAZIQE010000135.1:0-6546 GCA_964541385.1 uncultured Eubacteriales bacterium
CGGTCTGCTTTCGCATTGCGCAGGGCTTGGTAGCTTTCCCGGCTCCGCTCGCCCATGGATAGGGTGATGGCGCAATCCGGATAAGCCTTATGGATGGCGGCAACGATATCGCAAAGAACGGGATCGGTGAAATAGCCGTCCTCGCCCCCCTGGAGCACAAAGGTGCGAAACCCTATAGCGTAGCCTTCCCGGCAGCATTGCAGGATCTCTTCTTTGGTCAGGCGGTAGCGGCTGCAATGGGGATTACTTTTGCGAATGCCGCAATAAAGGCAATCGTTTTTGCAGATATTGCTGATTTCGATCAAACCACGCAGATAAACATCCCGCCCGTAGACCGCCTGCCGTTGTTCCACGGCTTTTTGGGCGGCATAGGCGGCAAGCTCCGGGCTTCGGGCTTTGATCAGAGCCTCATATTCTTCCGTTTCCAGCCGATGGTCTTGAGCCAGCCGGTCGATCCGTTCAATCATTGGTAACCACGTTTGAATAGGCCGTTTTGGCGCTGATGCCGTTCAGCGCACCGATCTTGCCGGAAAGGGCGGCAATCACATCCTGCGGCGCATCAATGGCGATGGAAAGGATATGGATCTTCTTTTCCTTATAGGGAAGCCCCATCCGCCCGATAATATAGCGGCCGTAGTCGTGGAGCAGGGCGTTCAATGCCTCCACGGAATCGGTGTTTTCAACGATAATGCCGATAATCGCAACTCTGGTTTCCATAAGAATCCTCCTTAAAAAAATACCGCACCCCAAAAGGGGTGCGGCAAAATCAGCGTAAGAAACCGCACCTTTCCGTCAGAATCCCTTCTTCTTGTCAGGAGCAGTATTATTATACTCGCTTTTTCAAATTTCGTCAACCTTTTTTAACCAATTGCCCCGGCGGTAATAGAGCCAGAATAAAAGGCAGATGAAAAGATTATGGGCAATCATACAGCCCCAGGCGGCGACCAAGCCGCCCTTGAACCATTTCAGGCAGATAAAGGTGCCGGCAATGCGGATGCCCCACATCCCGATAATATTAAAGAGAAAGGGCTTCTGCGTTTGCCCCAAGCCCTGCAAAAGGCCTTCCAATACAATGGAAATGCCGTAAAACGGCTCGGAAAGAGCCACCATTCTTAAAACGACGGTGCCTAATCGGATCACTTCGGCATCCCGGGAGAAAAGACCCACCATCACCGGAGCGAAGGCGAAGAGTAAGCTGCCGCTCACCACCATCAGCACCACTTCGATCAGCGTGATCATCCGGGCAAGGCTTTTCATCCTGCGGGGATCCTTCGCTCCGTAGGCATTGCCTGCCAGCGTGGCGGTGGCGGTCTGCATCCCGTAGCCGGGGATATAGAAGGCGGATTCCACGGTGTTGGCAACCGTATGGGCGGCAGTTGCGATCCCGCCCAGAGAATTGATCATCGATGCGAATGCCACGTACCCCAAGGAGGTGCCGAAGCGTTGGAGCATATTGGGAACCGCCACCTTCAGGCAGGGGCGCAGAATAATCGGATCCGGCTTGATGGAATAGCCCTTGGGGGAAAGCTCCGCATTGCGATAGAGGGCAACGGTCATTAAAATGCCGCTGAGCCCATAGGCAATGGCGCTGGCGGCGGCGGCGCCCAAAACGCCCCATCCGGCGCCGAGCAGGGGCAAGGAAATGCCGAAAACCGATACTACCCGGCTCGGATAGATCAGGAAAAAGTTTAAAATCACGTTCACGATATTGGCTAATAGGGCAATCAGCATCGGGGTTTTGGTGTTGCCCGCCGCCCGCAGAACGATGGCAAAAATATTATTGGCGGAGCGCAAAAGCATCGGCGAATAGAGAATGAAGAAATATTGAGAAGCACGGGCTTGGATGGCGGGATCCGCCTGCATCCAGACGGGGATCTGCTTGCTTAAGGAGAGGGTCAGAATACTGAAGAAAATGCCGGTGATCAAAGCGAGCAGCACCGATTGGGCGCTGATCCGATGTACGTTTTCTTTTTCTCCTGCGCCTCTCGCTTGGGAGATCAAAGCCAAAAAGCCAACGCCGATGGCGGAAACGGTTCCGCCCACCAGCCAGTTGACGGTGGTGGTGGAGCCCACGGTGGCGGTGGCATCGGTGCCCAATACGCCCACCATCGCAATATCAATATACTGAACCGCCGTTTGCAATAATTGCTCCAGCATCGTGGGCCAGGCAAGCATCCAAATGGGAAGGATCATTTCCCGGGAAAAATTTTTAAAAAACTTCTTTTTCATAGAACCTCGAAACATCAATGATAGGTTTAGTATAACACGAAGTTTACGAAAATACCAGTAGCTCTTGCTATTTTCAAATCACTATGATAAAATGAGGAAACAATAATAATGGGGAGTCACCGATGAAATTATTCTACGTTGCGCTGTCCGTGGTGGCGGTAATGCTTTTATACGCCCTGCCCGGATTTTTAATGATAAAAACCAAATTAGTGGGCAAAGAGGCAACCAAAAATTTTGTGAAGCTTCTGATGTACGTCTGCCAGCCGATGATGATCATTGATGCATTAAGGCGGGCGGAATTTTCCGGTCGGATGGTCATCAATCTGATCTTCGTATTCGGAATGATGATGCTTCTGCAAAGCGGAATGCTGCTTCTTTTTTATCGGATCTTTAAGAAGAAGCGGCAGGACGTTCGCTATCGGATCTATACCTTAGCCACCTGCTTCGGCAATTGCGGATTTATGGGCATTCCCATTCTCAACGCCCTGATGCCGGAATATCCGGCGGCGGCAGCGCTTTCGGCGGCTTTTTCGCTCTCTATGAACGTGATCGGCTGGACATTGGGCTCCTTTATTATCTCCGGCGACCGCAAGTATATCAGCGTGAAGAAAATCTTCCTCAATCCGGCGGTTTTCGGTCTGCTGGCGGGGATTCCTTTGTTTATCACCGGCTGGACTCTGCCGACCCAATTGGATCAAATGATCACGCTGCTATCCAAAATGACAACGCCTCTTTGTATGCTGATTATGGGGATGCGCCTGGCGGCATCCTCTTTCAAAAGCCTGTTGGGTCGCCCGGCTCAATATGGGATCGTTGCCGTTAAGCAGCTACTCTATCCCCTGATTTCACTTGGAATTTTAAGCCTGATGCCCATTGATCCGAACGTGCGGATCGCCATGTATATTATGCTCTGTTGCCCGGTGGCGAGTATGGTATTGAATTTTTCGGAGCTGGTTGGCAAAGGGCAGGAAACGGCGGCGAACCTGATGCTGTTGGGAACGGGATTAAGCGTGATCACCATCCCAATTATGGTACTATTCATATAAAAAATGCTCCCCATCGGGGAGCATTTCTTATATGGTTATTGAATCGGTTCGAAATCGGCGGCACCATGCTTGCATAGGGGGCAGATGAAATCCTCGGGCAGGGTATCGCCCTCGTAAACATAGCCGCAGATCTTGCAAACAAAGCCCTTTTTGTCCTGGGTTTCCGGGGCGGGCTTCACGTGGCTTTGATAATAGGTATAGGTCATCGTTTCCTTATCGGAAAGCACACGGGCTTCGGTGATGGAGCAGATAAACATACCGTGGGTATTCAGATCCACGTATTGCTCCACCTTCAGGCTCATAAAGGAATTGATATACCGGGGCAGGAACACTAACCCGTTATCGCTGCGCAGGGGCTCGCAATCCTTGAATTTATCCACGTTTCTGCCGCTTTGGAAGCCGAAAACCTCAAACACGGAAAAGGGCGCATCCACCGTGAGGCAGTTCAGGTTCATTTTTCCGGTTTGCTTGATGACGTGATGGGAGTAATTTTCCTTGTTGATCGCAACGGCGATGCGGTTGGGCGTGTTGGTAACCTGAGTAACGGTGTTCACAATGATGCCGTTATCCTTCCTGCCGTCATTGCTGGTGATCACGTAGAGACCGTAGCCGATCTTGAAGAGGGCAGAGAGGTCGTTTTTATCGGCGGTGGAATCCTGCTGCGCCAGATATTCCCGGCAGAGCTCATCCGCCAGCGCATTTAAGCGGATGGTGCTCTCCTCGTTCAGAGCGGAGAAGATACGCACCTCGTTTTCCGCAAAGGTGAGGTTTTTGCTCTTTTCCAGCATCCCCTTCATCACCTTCGTGGCGTTAGGCGCCCAACTGCCGTTTTCAATGAACGCCACGGTTTTATTCTGGAAGTTCCGCTCGGTGAGATGCTGGATAAATTCCCGCATAAAGGGGAAGATCTCCGCATTATAGGTGGTGGTTGCAAACACCACCTTGCTATAGCGAAAGGCATCTTCCACCGCCTCTGCCATATCGGAGCGCGCCAGATCGGTCACCACCACCTTGGGGCAGCCGTTGGCTTTCAGCCGTTCGGCAAATTGCAAAACGGCCTTTTTCGTGTTTCCGTAAACCGAAGTATATGCCACTAAAATGCCTTCGGTTTCCGGCTGATAACTGCTCCAGGTATTATAAAGATCCAGATAATAGCCCAGATTTTCCTTTAACACGGGTCCGTGGAGCGGGCAGATGGTTTGAATCTCCAGCGTGGCAGCCTTTTTCAATAGATTCTGCACCTGAGCGCCGTATTTGCCAACGATGCCGATATAATAACGTCTGGCTTCGCACGCCCAGTCCTCGTCCACGTCTAAAGCACCGAATTTGCCGAATCCGTCGGCAGAGAAAAGAACCTTATCATAGGCATCGTAGGTCACGATCACTTCCGGCCAATGCACCATCGGCGCCGCCACAAAATGCAGAGTGTGCTTGCCCAGCTCCAGCGTATCTCCCTGCCCGACAACGAGCTGCTGATCGGGAAAATCGGTGCCGAAGAAATTCTTCATCATCCCGAAGGACTTGGAGGAGGATACGATTTCGGTCTCCGGATAAGCGTTGATAAACTGGCGGATATTGGCGGAATGATCCGGCTCCATATGCTGAATGATCAGGTAGTCCGGCTTCCTGCCTGCCAACGTATTTTGCAATTGATCCAGCCATTGGTGGGTAAAACGGGCATCCACGGTGTCCATAACGGCGATTTTTTCATCCAGAATCACATAGGAATTATACGCCATTCCGTTGGGAACAACATATTGACCTTCAAAAAGATCGATCTCATGGTCGTTCACGCCGATGTATTTAATATCGTTGGTAATTTGCATTTTTTGATACTCCTGTGGAACGCCCCGATGAAAAAAGTCGGGGCGTTCATATTATTCTTCCGAAAACTCGTCTTTGCCTACGCCGCAAAGGGGGCACTCAAAATCGTCGGGCAGATCTTCAAACTTCGTTCCGGGTTCAATGTCCTGATCGGGATCGCCCAGCTCTTCATCATAAACCCATCCGCAAACGTCGCATACATATTTCATAGCCTTATTCTCCTTTTTTTTAATTTGTTATTAACAGTATAGCCTTTTTTCGGGGAAAATTATTCTTATTTTTTGGCAACGGCTCTTTGGATCAGCTTCACGAGCTCCACAATGGGGATCACAAGGATCGCCAGAATCAAAGCGATGGAATATTCCAGCCAGCCGATCGAAGTAAAGCCGAAGCCTTTTGCAATGAAGGGCACCTCGATCACCAGCGTGGTGAGCAGGAGAGAGCCCAGCATCGCCGCCCAGAGAACCTTGTTATGGCTCTTCAGAGCGAAGATGGATTTTCGCTGGCTCCGCATATTGAAGGAATGGAAAATTTCACACATACTCATCGTGAGGAACGCCATCGTCATCCCGTGACCGGATTCCCCGGCAACGGCGGTTAAATGATGGAACCAATTCCCGGCGCTGCCGAATTCAATAGATGCGCCAACCAGATAGGCGGCAATGGTAATGGCGGTCACCAAAATGCCCTGATAAACAACGTCGAAGCCCAAGCCGCCGGAGAAGATCCCGTCCCTGGAATTTCTGGGCGGGCGGTTCATGGTATCGGGCTCGGCTTCCTCCATCCCCAAGGCAAGAGCGGGGAAGCAGTCGGTCACTAAATTGATAAAGAGCAGATGAACGGGGTTCAGCAGGATGAAGCCCATCAAGGTTGCGCCGAATACGCCCAAAACCTCGCTCATATTGGAGGCGAGCAGGAACTGAATGGACTTGCGGATATTATCATAGATCCGGCGCCCTTCCCCAACGGCAGATACGATGGTGGCGAAGTTATCGTCCGCCAAAACCATATCGGCAACGTTTTTGGTAACGTCGGTGCCGGTGATGCCCATCCCAACGCCGATATCGGCGGATTTGATGGAGGGCGCATCGTTCACGCCGTCGCCGGTCATTGCGGTGATGGCGTCGTTGGCTTTCCACGCACTAACGATCCGGGTTTTATGCTCCGGCTGAACCCGGGCATAAACGCCGTATTTCTTCACATATTCGCAAATATCGTCGTCGGAGATCAGATCAAGCTCTGCGCCGGTGATGGCCTCGGAGGCATCGGTGATGATGCCCAATTCCTTCGCAATGGCAACGGCGGTATCCTTATGGTCGCCGGTGATCATCACCGCCCGAATACCGGCGGATCGACATTCTTCGATGGCAGCCTTCACCTCGGGGCGAACCGGATCGATCATCCCGGTCAGACCGAGGAATGTGAGCTCCTGCTCCAAAAATTCGGG
>CAZIQE010000136.1:0-6943 GCA_964541385.1 uncultured Eubacteriales bacterium
TAGTGCTTTTGAAACCGACGGCACGCCGAAGCTGGTGTCGCCCTATATCGACCGGCTGCAGAAGCTGGTGGATCCCCCTCTGATCCGCCGGGTGGATATGGAGCTTTATGATTTCGCCGTGACCCGGGGCGGGGCACGGGAACTGATGAGTTGGGAGCCGACCCTGCAAAAACCCATTCTGGCAGAATTGCAGGAGGCGTTGCCGCCTGCCGCCAAAGAAGATACCCGCCTGCCCGAGGCGGTGATCCGCCGCATCTTCGGGAATAAACTTCTGCTCAGTTACAGCCAGATCAGCCTCTATCAAAAATGTCCCTTCCGCTATTTTATGGAAAAAACCATGCGGCTGGAGCCGATCCGCCCCGTTACCTTTGATGCGGCGAATATCGGCACCTTCGTTCATCACGGTATGGAGATGTTCACCAAGCAGGTGATGGACGAAGGATACCATTACGAAGAGTATACTTCCGAGAAAATTAAACAGATAGGAGAGAAAATCGCCCGGGAATATCTGCAGAATCAACTGCGGGACTTTGAAGATACCCCCCGATTCCGGGCGTTATACGACCGGATGACCGGTCTTTTTTGCCGGGTGGCAGAGAACGTTTTGGGGGAATGGAGGGAAGGCCGCTATCAGCCGGTAGCAGCGGAATTTCCGTTAAAACAGATCGAGTTCCCTCTGGACGGAGAGCGCACGGTGCAGTTGACCGGCTCCGTCGACCGAGTGGATGCCTATAAGACCCCCGATGCCACCTATATCAAGGTGACCGACTATAAAACCGGCAGGCAGGCATTTCATATGCAGGGCGTGACCAACCGAGATGGGGTGCAGCTGCCCATCTATTTATACGGTGCCCTCAAGAGCGGGAAGTGGGAAAATGCTTATCCCGCATTGGGCTGCTATCTGGAGGCACGCCAGCCCTCCTTTGATAAGCCGGTAACGCCGGAGGAGCTGCCGGAAAGGATCCGGGAGTTTTATAAGCGGGCGGGCGTGATCAGCACCGATCCCGCTGCGATTTCGGGCTTGGATTCCGCCCGGGGGAGCCGCTATTTTAATCTGCGCTATAATGCGGACGGTTCTATGGATAGCCGGGTGAAGGTCTATCAGCCGGAGGTGATGCAGGAGATGGTGGATTATATGGAAGAGGTGATCCTGGACACCGCCAAGGGGATTCTGAGCGGTAATACCGAGGCGAATCCCTTAAAGGGCGGACCGCAGGATCCCTGCACCTACTGCGATTTCAAAAAATGCTGCCACCATAACGAGGAAACCGACCCGGAGCGGCTTTATAATAAAGAGGAATTTGCGTGGAGAAAGGAGCAGGAAGGATGATCAACTTTACGGATCAACAGGAAAACGCCATCAAGAGCCGTGGGAATTCCCTATTGGTTTCCGCCGCCGCCGGCAGCGGGAAAACCGCCGTTCTGGTGGAGCGGGTTCTGCGCCATATCTGCGAGGAGGGCGGCGAGATCGATCGGATGATGATTATGACCTTTACGATCGCCGCCGCCGAAAAGATGCGCCAAAAGATCAAGGAGGCGCTGGAGGAAAAAATCCGAACCGAGGGGGGAAATGATCATCTGATCCGCCAAAGTGCTTTGGTGGATTCCGCCCGGATCGGAACGGTGGACAGCATCTGTCTGGATCTGATCACCCGCTATTTTGAGGAGCTGGATCTGGATCCCCGCTGCCGTCTGATGGAAGAATCGATGCAGGAGGAGCTGGCAGAGCAGGGGGTCGAGGCATTATTGGAGGAGCTATATGCCGACCCCACCCCGGAGGAACAGCGTTTTTTGGATTGCTATGCCTCCGAGCGGAACGATAATAAATTAAAGGAATTGATCCTGAACGGTCTGGAATTTTTAGAGGATCTGCCGCTTGCCGACCGCTATATCGAAAAAATATTGTCCTTCTACAGCCGCCGAGCCGAAGGGCTCTTTGCCTGCTTTGCGGAGGATGGGCTTTATCGGGTCTATTTGGATCGGCTGAACGAACTGCTGGCAAGCTATGATACGATGCAGGCGGCGGTGCGGGAATCCTCTTATCTTTCCTCCTTTCCGCTCTTAACGGATTTTTTGGATCAGGAGCGGGGTTACGTGGAAAATCTGCTTGGCGTTCTGGAGGAGCGGGATTATGAATCCTTCCGGCAGGCGGTGCAAAATGTGCAGTTTGAAGCCTTGAATTGGAAGAAGCTGGCGGAAAAGGATGCGGACAAGGATGAAAAAGATAAATTATCCGGCTTGCGGAGAGGATTCAAAGCGCAATTCAAGGCGTTAGCCGATCAGATGGTTCTGTCCGAGCAGGAGGAGCTGGATCGGATCGAGCAGCAGGGCATTTTGCTGAAAACCTATCTGGCGCTTTGCAACCGCCTGAAAAAACAACTGGCGGCGGATCGCCGGCGGAACGGGTGGATCACCTTTGAGGATATGGAGCAGCTGACGGTGCAGTTACTGGTGGAGCCGGATAGCACGCCCGATGCACCGGTCTTCACAAAGCTGGCAATGGAGCTGCGGCAGGATTTTGACGAGATCGTGGTGGATGAATTTCAGGATACCAACCTGACGCAGGATCTGATCTTCCGTGCGCTTTCCAAGGAGGGAGAGAACCTCTTTATGGTGGGGGATTTGAAGCAGAGCATTTATCGGTTCCGGGGCGCAGAGCCCTCTCTGTTTGAGGAAAAACGGGAAAAATCCGCACGCTTTACCGATGAAAGGCTGGAGCAGCCCACCGTTTTGGAGCTGACGAAAAATTTCCGCTCCCATCCCGGGGTGCTGAAATTCTGCAACCGGCTCTTCGAAGGGATTATGAGCCCCGAAATCGGGGGCGTGACCTATGATGAGCGGGAGCGGCTGGTGGCGGGCAGAGCATTTTCGGAGCCGGAGCAGATTTGCAATGAAATTCATTTCCTCCCGCCCCGAAGGGATGAAAACGGACGCAAGGTGAATAACCATCTGGAGCGGGCACGCTATGCCGCCCGGCTGATTCGGGAGATGGTGGCACGGAAGGAAAAAATCCTACTGCCCGATAAAAAGGAGCGACCGGTCACCTACGGCGATTTTGCCATTCTGTTGCGCACCACCAAGGGCAAGGCGAAATATTTCGAACGGGAGCTGCGCCGGCTGAATATTCCGGTGATCAACCAAAATCCCGGCGCAAACTTTTTCGATCTGCCGGAGGTGCAGGATCTTCTGGCGTTTTTGCTGGTGCTGAATAACCCCTATGATGATATCGCTCTGGTATCGCTGCTTTATAGTCCCTTTTTCCGCTTCACCGTTGGCGAGCTGGCGGCGCTTCGGGTGAAAAAACAGCCGCTTTATGAAAACCTGAAAGCGGCGGCTGCGGAAAATGAGCGTGCAAAAGCCATTTTTGAGCGGATCGAAGCCTTCCGTGATCTGGCAGGCGAGCTCTACGTATACGATCTTTTATATCGGATCTATCGGGAAACGGGCATCTTCGCCCGGTATGCCGGGGAGCCCGGCGGCGCCGCCAAGATCGCCAATATGGAGCTTTTGGCAGAGGATGCCCGCCTCTTTGAAAAGCAAGGCTATCGGGGTCTTTATGCGTTCGTGGAGCATATCCGGATCAGCGAAAATAAAACCCAGTCCGGCGCTCCCCTGGAGGCCGCCACGGATAGCGTTAGGATTATGAGCATCCATAAATCCAAGGGTCTGGAGTTTCCGGTCTGCATCCTCGGGGATCCGGATCGGCTCATTGAGGATAAGGATCAGAAAAGGCCGATCTTGATCCATTCCCGCTACGGCGCCGCCCTGGCGCACCACGTGCCGGAATTATTTTATCAATGTAAATCCCTGCCGCAAACGGTATTGGCGGATCAGATGACGGCGGATTGCATCAGCGAGGAGGAGCGGGTTCTTTACGTGGCTCTGACCCGGGCGATCAGCAGGAATATTATCCTGATGAGCTTTCCGGAGCAGCAGATGGAAAAATGGATCCGGGAGGGGATCCCTTTCCGGGGAATCCTGCCCCGTTGGTTCATTAAGAGCAATAAGCCCTCCTATTCCCATTGGATCATCAATCTCTTGGCGTATGCGCAGGAGGGGCAGCCGCTGCGTGCCCGCTTTGGGATCCCGGAGCCTGCCATCGATCTGCCCTCTATGGGCATCCGATACGTGGAGCCCGAGGAGGAAACGGAAGAAGCGGCGGAAGCAAAATCCGCCCGCCGGGTGCCATTCGATGCAAAGGCGTTCCGGGAGCGGTTCGGCTGGCAGTATCCCCATCAAAAGAGCGTGGGGCTGCCTACCAAGCTTTCCGTTTCCGAATTGAAGGGGATCCGGGAGGCGGATCCGGAGGCGGAAGCGTTGCTGGAGGAGCGGGTGCGGATGCAAAAGCCCCGCTTCGCCTCTCAATTCCGTGCCCGGGGCAATGAGATCGGGAATGCCCTGCATCAGGCGTTGCAGTTCAGCGATTTTGAGGCCTTGAGCCGGGATCCTGCCGGCGAATTGGATCGGCTGGCGGCGCAGCATTTCATCACGGCAGAGCAGCGGAATCTGATTCCCCTGGAAAAGATCCGCCGGTTTACCCGAAGCGATCTCTTTCGGGAGCTCCTTTCCGCAGACGCCTATTATAAGGAGGAGCGGTTCCTCTTTCCGATGGATGCCCGGGAGCTTTTCGGCGGAAGCGTGCAGGGCGAGATTTTGATCCAGGGCGTGCTGGATTGCTATTGGGTGAAGGGCGAAGAAGCGGTGGTCCTGGATTATAAAACCGACCGGGTGCAGGAGCCGGAGGAATTGATCCGGCGCTATCGGGTGCAGATGGAGCTTTATGAGGAGGCGCTGAAACGAACGAAGGGTCTCAGGGTCACCCGCAAGATCATCTATAGCTTCAGCCTGGAAAAAGCCATTGTTCTATAGAGACGATGTTGTAAAAATGTCGAATTTTTATCGTCAAATCCGCCCTGCTTTATCCGTTTCGACAATTTTAAAAATAGGGTTGAACAATGGGTGGGTTTTATAGTAAAATAAAGGTAACTTAAAAATAGCGGAGGATGGTGGAAAAATGGCGGATTATTTGGAAAATCTGGGAAACACCCCGGTGGGGCCTCTGGGCTTGATCGCAATGCCCGGCTGCGAGGAGATCGGCAAGCGGATCGATTATTATCTGGTGAACTGGCGCAGGGAGCGGGAGCATGAGCATAAGGACAGCGCTTCCTTTCTGGGCTATGAGCGGGATAGTTATCTGATCGAGGTCGCCTGCCCCCGGTTCGGCAGCGGCGAAGCCAAGGGCTTGATCCGGGAATCGGTGCGTGGCAAGGATCTTTATATCATCACCGATTGCTTTAACTACGGGATCGAATATAAAATGTACGGTCGCAAGGTGCCGATGAGCCCCGACGACCATTATGCCGATCTGAAACGGATCATTGCCGCCGCAGAGCGAAAAGCCAAGCGGATCAACGTGATTATGCCGATGCTTTATGAAGGACGCCAGCATCGCAGAAGCAGCCGTGAATCTCTGGACTGCGCCTGCGCTCTGCAGGAGCTGGTGGCATTGGGCGTGAATAATATCGTTACCTTCGATGCCCATGATCCCCGGGTGCAGAATGCCATTCCCATCTATGGCTTTGATAACGTGATGCCCACCTACCAGATGATCAAGGCGCTGGTGAACAACGTGCCCGATATCGAGATCAATAAAAATAAACTGATGATCATCAGCCCCGATGAAGGGGCGATGGCACGGGGCATTTATTTCTCCTCCGTTCTGGGCTTGGATCTGGGGATGTTCTATAAGCGGCGGGATTATTCCACCATCGTGAACGGGCGGAACCCCATCGTAGCCCATGAGTATTTGGGCGCCGACGTCTGCGGCAAGGATCTTCTGATCGTGGACGATATGATCTCCTCCGGCGATAGCGTTCTGGATCTGGCGGAAAAGCTCAAGGCACGCAGCGCCCGCAATATCTATATTTGCACCACCTTCGGTCTTTTCTGCGAAGGGCTGGAGCAATTTGATAAGGCCTATGAGCAGGGGCTGATCAGCAAGGTCTTCACCACCAACGGCATCTATACCCCCGAGGAGCTGAAAAACCGCCCCTGGTACTGCTCTGTGGATCTTTCCAAGTACATCGCTTACATCACCGATACCCTGAACCACGATGCCTCCATCAGCGGGCTTCTGGATCCTCATACCAAGATCAGTACGCTCCTAAAGAAAAAAGGTAAAATTTAGATAAACTTCCAAAAAAGGCGTCGACCGCAGAAAATGAAAGCATAATAAAGTGACTACCTCTTTTTGTTACAAGATGAAAGGGGTGGTCGCTTTCTCATATTTATTGTTCTTTTTAAAGGTAAAAACTCGGCAGTAGCCGAGTTTTGAATGAAATTTTCTGCTATCCGCCAACTCGACCGCTTGCCACGTCAAAAGAAAGAAAATCCGTTCCTTTTGCTTAACGCAAAATCCACTCCATTCTTTCTTTTTCCTTCTTGCCCCAACAAAACTTCGTTTTGCCGGGGAACCCCAATTGTACAGCTTCGGATCATTTTGACGAATTCGGCACTCTTTTTTGAGAGTCTCCCGGCGTGTCAAAAAAGAGCAAGCGATTTATTTCAGAAATTTTTCAGAAATATTTCTGCAATGACTGAAAGTATAAATTAGAACCGAAAAAATGATTTCAGAAATCGTGCAGAAATATTTCTGAAATTTCCCATAGAGTGAAAAACGATTCCTTCATAAGGGGGAGAGTCAAGAAAAAAGTGAAAAACCGTATTCTGCGGGATTGATTTTTTCGGTTTTGATGCTATAATGATGGCGTATACAATCTTGTTTTTTGAAAGAAAGTGGATCAAATGAAAACCAAAGCATTGGATATGACCCAAGGACCATTTTTCAAAAAAATCCTATTATACACCCTGCCCATTATAGCAACCGGGATTTTGCAGTTATTGTTTAATGCGGCGGACTTGGTGGTGGTCGGCAGATTTTGCG
>CAZIQE010000137.1:0-5638 GCA_964541385.1 uncultured Eubacteriales bacterium
CCCAACGTTGGGAAAAGCGATGAGATCGGCGAGCTTTCCCAAACCATCAATATGATGGCGGAGGAGCTTTCCCAAACGGAAAAGCTGAAAAACGAATTTATTTCGTCGATCTCCCATGAGCTGCGCACGCCCTTAACGGCGATCCGGGGCTGGACGGAAACGATGCTCGCCGCCGAGGAAACAATGGATTCCACCACCCGCCGGGGCGTGGAGATCATTTATAGCGAAACAGAGCGGCTTTCCAAGATGGTGGAGGAGCTACTGGATATGTCCCGGATGCAAAACGGCAGTATGAAGCTGAGCGTGGAGCAATGCGATCTGCTGGCGGAATTTGAAGAAACGGTGTTTATGATGAGCGAGCGTGCCAAAAGCGAATCGGTCATCATTGAATACGTTCCCGAGGAGGAGAGCATCCCCGCTCTGGTGGATCGGGATCGGGTGAAGCAGGTATTCTTCAATATTATTGATAATGCGATCAAGCATTCCCATCAGGGCGGCAGGATCGAGATTGCGGCTCGGGTGATAGAGGATAAAGCCTTCTTTATTATTCAGGACTACGGCGAGGGCATCAGTCCGGAGGATCTGCCCCATATCAAGGATATGTTTTATAAAGGACATTCTCAAAAGCGGGGCAGCGGCATCGGCTTAGGCGTTTCGGATGAAATTATGAAGCTGCATAACGGCTCTCTGGAAATTGAAAGCACGCAGAACGTTGGAACCACAGTAACGGTTTGCTTCCCGGTGGAGGCGGAATAGGAGATTTTTAAATGCTGGAATACGGCTTGATCATCGGATTGATCTTGTTTTATTTATATACCGTCACCTGCATATTTTTGGCGGTTCAGATTGCAAAGCTGAAGGGCAGAAAACGAGCCTGGGGCTGGCTGGCGCTTTTCTTGGGGCTATTGGGCGTGATGATCGTTTGCTTCCTGCCCAACGCCAAGGGCATCGTCGGCGAAACCAATCCCGTGAAGGTTCTGCTCCGGAAGTTGATGGGCATTTCGCCGATGGCAACCGGAATTCTGATCGGCGGCCTGGTTTTGATCGTCGGCGGCGCCGTTGCGGGCACGCAGATCTCCCTTTATCTGGATAATAAGGCGCACGAAAAAGAACTCTCGGTCGGCAATCAGCAAGCAACGCTGATCACCCAATCGGTGATCCCGGAGCCGGTGCAGGGTGTATTCAGCACCCGGGGCGGGAGCTTCACCGTTACCAAAACCGGCAAGCTTTATGGCTGGGGTGCCATTTCGCTGTTGGCGCCCAACGAAACCGGCGTTTTATATCAAAACGTGAAAAAAATGGATCTGGCGGGGGATACCTGCTATCTTTTAACATCGGATAACACGCTTTATGCCAAGGGCAATAATGAAAACGGGCTGATCTACGGTCAGAAAGAAGCTTGGGTGGATCAGTTTGTGGCGTTGGAAGAGGATGTGGCGGATTTTTCGCTTTCCGAAACCGCCGCCGCCGTTTTGAAAAAAAGCGGGAATCTTTATATGGTGGGGGTAAACCGCTATCAGCAGCTGGGTCAGGCGAAGGAAAAGGTCAGCGATACCGAAACCCGCCTGGCAAGTAACGTGGCGCAGGTTGCGGTTTCCGCCCGTTCGGTCTGCTATCGCCTGCAGGACGGCAGCGTTTACGCCCTGGGTGCCAATGCCCACGGTCAATTCGGCTTAGGCAATCGGGAGGCGCAGGGTGCGCCGGTGAAGATCGCCGAAGGGTGCGCTTCAATTGCGATGGGCGATGATTTTATTCTTCTTTTGAAGCAGGACGGAACCGTCTGGAGTGCCGGTAATAATGCGCTGGGTCAACTCGGCAGGCCGGAGGAGCGGGAGGCTCCCCAGCCTGCGGCAGAGGGAGAAACTGCTGAAGAAAAACCCTTGCCGGAGATCAAGAAGGATACCTTCTATCCGGTGGAGGATCTGCCTGCGGGGATCACCGGCATCCGAGCCGGCGGCAGCAGCGCCTTTGCTTTTTTGAAAGAAACCCTCTACGCCTGGGGCGATAACCGGCTCGGTCAATTGGGAACGGACGAGGAAATCCTTCAGCCCACCGTGGTTTACCGGAAGGCCGCCGATCTAAGCACCGACGGCAGCGTTACCTTATTGATCTCCAACGACGGAAAGCTTTTGGCGGCAGGAGATCTGCGAAACGGTCGGTTGGGGAATGCGAAGGGCAAGAAATTTCAGGAAATGGCAACTGTGAAAGGCGGTGAAGCCTGATGCTGCAAAATTTAGGATGGATCAGTTTCGGGTTCGCCGGCGTATTTCTGCTGCTGTTTCTGCTGGCGCTTCTGCAGCGTTTAAGAAAAAAGAGTTTAAAGTCCCGCAAAAAGATCAAGGCAATGCGCCGCTTTTATTTGGTGGGCGTGTTGGTTTTTGCGGCGTTGGGGCTGGTGCTTTCGCTTTTGGATCTGGCAGAGGAGAGAAAGATCGGCTCCTTTCTGGCGGATACCTCGCCGGTGGAAGCCTATCAGGCGGCTAAAGGGGATGCAACGAAAGCCTATTCCGCGCTGCCGGTGGAGCTTTTTTCCGCCGGGGATGATTATTATATCCGAACCGGGAAAAACGATATCTTCGGCTATATCGAAAAGGAAACGACCCAAACGGATGAAAAGGGCAATCAGCAAAAGGTGCTCTCCTATGAAAAGGGTCTTTCCTTCCGGGAAACGGTTCAGGTTTCCGGCGAAGGGAATTTCCTGGCGATCCGCACCGAAAGGGGCGTGCTTCGGCTCAACGGTGCCTATGAGTATCTGACCTATGAAAAGGACGATACCACCTTTAAAAATGAAGTTTTCAGCCGGAATTGCAGCTACGTGAACGCCAATGAAAACGGTCTCTATTACGTGGATCGGGGCGATCTTTATTCGGCGGGCTATAATTCCATGGGTCAGCTGGGCGACGGCACCGAACGGAACCGGATCGAAGGGATGAAGATTCTGGAGAACGTGGCATCGGTTTCGGTGAGCGAAACCCACGTGCTGGCAGTAGACCGTTTCGGCAATCTATACGGCTTCGGCGATAACAGCTATTCCGAAATGGGCAACCGCACCACCGCCCAAAGCATCACGCCGGTTAAATTGATGAGCGGCGTGAAGCAGGCGCAGGCGGGCCGCTATTTCAGCGTTGTTTTAACGAAGAACGGCGACGTTTTCGTGGCAGGCCGGAATCAGCTGGGTCAGCTGGGCACCGGCGACGGCAGGGAATACGCCAACTATTTCCGGATTCTGGAGGGGATCGATAAAATCTCGGTTCACGCCAATTCCTGCGCCGCTTTAACGGCGTCCGGCGTGCTCTACGTTTGGGGTCATAATGAGCATCTCCAGCTGGGGAGCGGCGAAGCGGTGATCCAAACTCCCACCCGGGTCGCAACGGATGTTTACGACGTGGCGATGGGTCATAATTCGATGGGGATTATCAAGCAAAATCGGGACGTTTACGTGAGCGGGGTCGCCCGCCCTGTTAATAATAATGAATATTTTCAGGCTCTTTATCAGTTCAATACCACCGTTCCGCAGGAGAAGCTATACCGAACCAAGGTGGCAATGCCGGAGCCTCAAGCGTAAAAAAATGAAGTTTTTTTAAAAAATGCTTGATTTTAAGATCAATGTGTGGTAGTATATCAAGGTAATAATGATAAATTATCGAAAACGAGGTGAATAGAATGAGAGAAGGGATCCATCCTAAGTACGATACCTGCGTAGTAAAGTGCGCTTGCGGGAACACCTTTGAAACCCGCTCCACCAAGAGCGAGATCAAGGTTGAAATCTGTTCCAAGTGCCATCCTTTCTTTACGGGCAAACAGAAGCTGGTTGATACCGGTGGTCGGGTTGACAGATTTAAGAAGAGATATAATCTGGACAAGTAATAAGATGAAAAAAGGCCGAAGGTTTTCCTTCGGTCATTTTTTTCTACGATGAGGAAGAAAAATGATTAAAGCGATCATATGGGATTTCAACGGCACGCTTTTGGATGACGTCGGCGCATCGGTGGGTGCGGTAAATCGGATGCTTCAAAGGCGGGGTTTACCTCTGATCACGGCGGAATGGTACGCCGATCATCTGGTGATGCCTCTGGAACGCTTTTACGAGAGCGTGGGGGTGAATGTTCAGGCGGAGCCCATCGAGGTGCTCTCGGAGGAATTTCAGCGGGATTGCGCCCGGTTTGAACGCCCCATCTTCCCGGAGGTACGGGAGGCTCTGGCACGGTTCCGAAAAAAGGGAATTCGGCAGATGCTGTTTTCCTCTCTGCATCACGGGGTGCTGGTGGCGCAGGCAGAGGAGCGGGGGATCTCCTCCTATTTTGAAAAAATCGCCGGGCGTGCCGATCAATCCTTGGGCGGGAAGAGCGAGGCGATTGCCGCCTATTTAAACGAGGCGGGGCTCCTCCCGGAGGAAACCCTTTTGGTGGGGGATCTCGCCGCCGATTGGCAGATGGCGCAAAGCTTGGGCACCCCTTGCGTTTTGATCCCGAAAGGTCATCAAAGCAGAGCCGTTTTGGAGGCGGCGGGCGCAAGAATTGCGGCGGACGCCTCGCAATTGGATCAATATTTGGAGGAATATTAAAAAAAGATGGGAACCGCCGGATTAAACCCTGCGGTTCCCATTATTAATAAAAACAGAACGTTAGTCGATGCGCTCTTTGCCCCAGAAGAATAACGCCACGGTGCCGGGACCGGTGTGGCTTCCGATGGTGGTGCCGATATCGTTGATCAAGGGCTCCCCTTGGATCTTGGGGAATTTCGCCTTCACAAGATCCGCCACTTCCTTCGCATCCTCATAGCAGGCGGAATGGCAAAGAAAGACCCTGCCGTTATAGTCAAGCCCCTGATGGGCGTTCTTTTCCATCGCATCAACGATCGCTTTGATCACGGCCTTTTTGCCACGCAGCTTTTTGCGGGGGATCAGCTCTCCCTTGTGGTTCATATTCAGAAGGGGGCAAATGTTTAAAACGGTTCCGAACCAGCCGCTTGCCTTCGAGATTCTTCCGCCCCGAACGTAGAAGGTGAGATCCGTGGAGAAGAACCAATGATGCATTTCCAGCTTATGGGCTTCGCCCCATTCATAGAGCTCCTCGATGGTTTTTCCCTGATCCCGCATATCCGCCAGCGTTTGAACAATGAGCCCGAACCCGGAGGATGCGCCCAGCGAATCGATAACGAGGATCTTGCGATCCGGGAATTCCTTCTGCAGGTCTTCAACGGCAATGCGGCAGGAATTATAAGCGCCGGAAAGACCGGAGGATAAGCAGATGTGTAAAATATCCTTTCCCTCCGCTAAAAACGGGCGGAAAAAGGCAACATAATCTCCTGCATTGGGTTGAGAGGTGCGGGTCATGGCTCCTTCCTGCATCTTGCGGTAAAAATCCTTAAAGGAGATGGATTTTCCCAAATCGTCGGAATAAGTGACGCCGTCCATCTCATATTTAAAGCAGAGATAGGGCACCTTCATGGCATCGAAATGCTCGGCGGAAAGATCGGCGGTGGAACAACAACTCAGAATATATTCACTCATAGGAATTCCTCCTTATTATTATAATACGGTTTCAGTATAGCGGATTTACGTTCCGCCCGCAATAAGACCGCCGCCGATTTAATTTATTTTTAATCTTTCGACATTATAATCCCAAGCTCACCTGCA
>CAZIQE010000138.1:0-2249 GCA_964541385.1 uncultured Eubacteriales bacterium
GGCGCAACCGCAGAAACCACCGCCGTTTTCGGCACCTTTTTGCTTTACGTGGCCACCCTTCTGACCCTGATCAGCGGGGCTGAATACTTCTGGCAGAACAAATCCTTCTTAAACTATAAAGATTAAATGAAACCGGGTGAAATTATGAAATTAAAAAAATTAAAGAAAAACTTAATTGCTTTCGGACTGATTTTGGCACTCCTCTGCACCGGGTTAAACGGCTTTGCCGCCGCCCACTATAATGACGTTTCCAACCATTGGGCGAGGGATGCGATCGCCTGGGTTTCCAACCAAGGCCTGATGAACGGCACCGCCCCCGGGCTCTTTTCCCCCAACGGCTCTGCCGAGCGGGCGATGCTCGTGACCATTCTATACCGCTCCGCCGGTCAGCCGGCGGTGAGCGGCGGAGCGCCCTTTACCGACCTCAAGCAGGGATGGTCTCAAAACGCCGTGGCGTGGGCGTATAAAAACGAGGTGGTAAAAGGAAGCAGTCCCACCACCTTCAGCCCCGCCGATAAGATCACCCGGCAGGATATCGCCACGATCCTTTACCGGTATGTGAAAAATATCCTGAAATATGACGTTTCGGCATCCGGCTCCTTGGCTGCCTTTCCCGATGCAGGGAAGGTTTCCTCCTATGCCGGAGAGGCGTTATTATGGGCCAACGCCAACGGCTTGATCAAGGGTCAATTAACGGGCACGGGGAATTATCTGAACCCCAAGGGCGAGGGCACCCGAGGCGAGCTCGCCACCATTTTCCGGCGGTTCGGCAGTTATCAGGAAGCGCATAAGCCGACCCCGGCTCCTACTCCGGAACCGACTCCCACTCCGCCCCCGGCGATCGTGAAGGTTGCGGTTCCCAATTTCCTGGGGTCAACGGAAGAGCAGGCGATCGCATCTGCCCGCCGGGTCGGGCTTCTTTTGGATATTAAGACAGATTCCGGTGCTCTTTTAGATCCGCAATATCCCGAAAATACCGTTCGCTCTCAGTCCGCCGCTCCCGGCACTCAACTGGAGCGGGGCTCCACCGTCACCCTTTATTTGAATACCAAGCCCGCACCGGTTCCCGTTCCGCAATTCATTGGTCTGACGAAAGACGAGGCACTCCAATTGGCTGAATCGACCGGGTTCCAATTGGTTTTTGATTACCGGCTGGATCCTAATTGGGGAAACGATGTTGTTTTTAAGCAGTCCGTTGCAAAAGATACGATAATGGACAAGGGCTCTGTTTTAAGAGTAACGGTGAACAGCAAAAAGGATTATTCTCAGCATCTGACGGTTGCTTCCTATAATATCAAATGCGCCTGGTACGGAAAAACCTGGAACGGCGTTTTGGAAAATATCAGGAACGTTGATCCGGATATCATCGGTCTGCAGGAGGTTGACAACGGAACCGACCGTTCTTCTTCCACGCCCGGCGAATATCGCAATCAGATCAGGCAATTGGCGCACGATCTGGGATATCAATACTGGTATTTCGCCAAAACGATCAACCATCAAAACGGGGAATACGGTCACGGGATCCTCAGTAAATTTCCCATCAAGGAAAGTAAGGTCATCAAATTCGTAAATCAGGACAGCAACGGCGACGGCAAGGATGAAGAGATCCGGAATATGGAACGGCACGTACTGGATGTGAACGGCACCGAACTCATTTTCTATAACTGCCATCTGAACGGCAACTTTATGGATCAACTTCTTGAACTGATGGCCGCCGCCGAGGCGGATTATAAAGCCGGCAAGCCCGTTATGATCACCGGCGATTTCAATATCCACTATCCCGATATGAAGGGCTATCTGGATACCGAAAGCTTCTTCCCCCTGAACGGCACCGATACCTTCGATTTAGGTCTCAGCAAAGAAGCCACCCAGATCGATAACATCATCCTGTCCCGGAACATCACCGATTACTATACCGATGAAACCACCGAGCTCTGCGTGATCCCCGTGGATCTGAAAGAGGAAGACAGCGATCATCCGATGATCTATTCCTACATTAAATTACCTTGATTTTAAAAACCCCCGGAAGATTCTTCTTCCAGAATTTTTATTTTTAACACGCCGGGAGACTCTCAAAAAAGAGTGCCGAATTCGTCAACTCGACCCGCCGCTGTACAATTGGGGTTCCCCGGCAAAACGAAGTTTTGTTGGGGCAAGAAGGAAAAAGAAAGAATGGAGCGGATTTTGCGTTAAGCAAAGGAGCGGATTTTCTTTCTTTTGACGTGGTAAGCGGTCGAGTTGGCGGATAG
>CAZIQE010000139.1:0-2549 GCA_964541385.1 uncultured Eubacteriales bacterium
CGGCGAAGGGTTGATCGTGCGAAGCACCCGGTAGGTGTTAAAAAGGCTTCCTTCAAACGGAGCGGAAAGGCGGTTTGAAAGCACGATTTGAAAAATATCGCCCTCCCGGATATGGTGCTTCGCTTTTTCCACCATTGCGCAAAACTGCTCCTTGTTAAAAAGCGGGGTCACCTTCCCCAGCAGCTTGCCGCCGGGCTCCTTCTTCTTTTTGCCGTTTCGCAGAAGCTCCGAAAGCTGTTTCAGCTCCATAACCGCCTTATTGTAGCCGGTCTCAACGTCATCCAGCGGCATATTGACCATCAGGATGATCTTCTGCCTTAAATGGTCAAAGGCGATCACCTTATCGAAGAGCATCAGGTCAACGTCCTTAAAGGCTTCGGTATCCTCCACCTTGCATTTAACGGTCGGCTCGCTGTAGGTGAGATAATCATAGGAAAAATAGCCGACAAGCCCGCCCGTAAACGAAGGGAGATCATCGAACCGGGGGCTTTTGTACTCATTAAGGATCTGGCGAAGATAAGCGGACGGGTTCTCCGTTTTCACCTTGAGATTGCCGATCTTCATCTCGCCGTTTATACAGGTGATCTCCATTTTCGGATCAAAGCCGAGGAAGGTATAGCGCCCCCAGGTTTCATTCGCCTGTGCAGATTCAAGCATATAGCAATGGGTCGATACGTTTTTCAGGATCTTCATCGTTTCGATCGGCGTGGTGAAGTCCGATAAAATCTCCGTGCTGACCGGCAGCACGTTGTATTTTCCGGCGGCGGCGATTTCCCGAACGTCGCTAAGGCTCGGTGAGATTTTCATAGCATTTCCTCCCAAAAAGAAAATTCTCCTTCAGCATTCTGCCAAAGGAGAAAAAAACGCCCTTGACAGAACGATGCGCTCTGTCAAGGACGAATAAAAATCTTATCCGCGGTGCCACCTTGATTCATAGGAACGACCCTATGCACTTAGCAGGATACCAACATAACCCCGGCATTTATACGCTTGCCTTCAGCGTCGCAGAATACTCGGCAAATCCTTTGCCTTTGACTGCGCCCTCAGCGGCCCATTTGACAACTTGTTTCTTGCCTGACTCTCAGCACCACAGGCTCTCTGTAAAGGCATCATCGCCGTTATCCCCGCTTCAACGGTTTACTATGTTGAATTTTTTGTATTATATCATCAATGTATGCACTTGTCAAGAAAAAATTTCAGAATTAAAGGGTCTTTTCAATTTCAAGCAGAAGATCTCTGGCCTTGATAATATCCTCGATCTGCTTTTCGCCCTTGATCTCACGCTCGATGGTAAAGGGGCCGGTATAGCCGCAGTCCTTCAGCCGTTTCAAAACCAGGGGGAAGTTTGCTAAGCCTTCGCCCGCGGCAACCTCCTTGCCCAGGTGCATCCCGTCGGTGGGATAGAAGCCGTCTTTAATATGAACGTCCATAATATATTTGCCGAACATCAGCACGGAATCCGCCGCATTGCCCTTCCCGTAAAGCATTACGTTGGCGGTATCGAAGTTGATGCCCACGTTATCCAGGCCGATCTCCTCGATGGCACGCACCACGGTGACCGGAGTCTCCTGACCGGTTTCAAAGAGGAATTTCTGATTCCGCTCCTTCATTACCTTGCAGATCTTCCGCAAGGAAGCAACGGTTCCCCGGAAATCGGGATCGTAGTAATTTTCGGGCAGGAAGCCCACGTGCGTTGCGATCTGATCCACATTGATCTTGGCGGCGAATTCAGAGCCCATCAGCAATTCCTTTTCCCGGATCATCCGATAAGCGGGGGGCACCAGTCCGTTGACCATGGGACCGTAAGTGAAATTCCATTCCACGGGGCCGGAATAACCGCACCAAAGGGTGCTGACCGTGATCCCGGTCGTTTCAACGGCCTCATTGATCTTGGCAGCCCATTCATCCGTATAATAAGCGGGGTCCCAAATGCTCAACTGGCAATGCTGAAGCTCCATTTCCTTCACCTGCCGGAATTTTTCCACGAGGTCAATGTCCAATTTGTTCAAACTGATCATAACACCGATTTGCATCGTCTTCTACCTCCAAAAATTTATTGCCCGAATTTCCTTTTTCTTATTCTATTGAGCATCTCTATGATACAATATTTTCCGGCGAAATACAATATAATTTTTTCACTTATTATATTTTTTGTTCCTTAAAGAACAATTGCGGCACACCGCCGCTTTGTTTTTCCCCCGAGCACCTGAAACATTTTTCCCCCTGCCGTTGACTTTTCCGCCGGAATCATATATAATATTGAATTATGCGGGCGTGGGGACGTTTGCGAGCGCTGCCGGTGGCAGAAGAAGCGAGCAATAAGGAGCTGCTGCGGCCAACGATTGGCAAGGCGTAAGTCTTGTTGATCACACTTTTGTTCTCCCCCTGCTTGCAGGCACGACGTCTTATCAAAACCAAATAATTATGCGGGCGTGGTGGAATGGCAGACACGCCAGATTTAGGATCTGGTGTCTTCGACGTGCAGGTTCAAGTCCTGTCGCCCGCACCAAAACAAAAAGCACCCTTCGGGGTGTTTTTTTGTTTTGCGT
>CAZIQE010000140.1:0-3231 GCA_964541385.1 uncultured Eubacteriales bacterium
GATGCGAAGGACATCGAAGGGATCACGGCCTTTGCGAAAGAAAATGCCATTGATTATGCGGTTGTTGCGCCGGATGACCCTCTGGTTTTGGGTGCCGTTGACGCCCTGGAAGCCATCGGGATCCCCTGCTTCGGCCCCAGAGCCAACGCCGCCATTATTGAGGGCAGTAAGGTTTTTTCTAAAAACATGATGAAAAAATACCATATCCCCACCGCAGAATACGAGGTATTCAACGATATGGATGAAGCCCTTGCCTATCTGGAAACCGCCCCCATCCCCACCGTGATCAAGGCGGACGGGCTGGCACTCGGCAAAGGCGTTATCATCGCCGAGACCCGGGAGGCTGCCAAGGATGCCGTTATTTCCATAATGCGGGATAAGGCGTTCGGGAAAAGCGGCGACAAAATCGTGATCGAAGAGTTTTTGACCGGGCCGGAGGTTTCGGTTCTTTCGTTCACCGACGGGGAAACGCTGGTTCCGATGGTTTCTTCGATGGATCATAAACGTGCCGGCGACCGTGATACCGGTCTGAATACCGGCGGGATGGGCACCGTTGCCCCCAACCCCTATTATACAAAAGAGATGGCAGAGCAATGCATGGAAACCATCTTCCTGCCTACGATCCGGGCGATGAAGAACGAAGGGCGCACCTTTAAGGGTTGCCTCTATTTCGGCTTGATGCTGACCCCGAAGGGACCCAAAGTGATCGAATATAATTGCCGATTCGGCGATCCCGAAACGCAGGTGGTGCTTCCCCTTTTGGAAAGCGATCTGCTGACGGTGATGCAAGCCACCACCAACGGCACTTTGGCGGAAACCGAGGTTCGGTTCAGTAAAAAGCACGCCGCCTGCGTGATCATGGCCTCCGAAGGGTACCCGGTTCACTATGAAAAGGGGTTTGAGATCACGATTCCCGAGGCGGCAGAGCCCCACGTTTACGTGGCGGGTGCTTCTTTAAAAGAGGGGCGTTTACTGACAAGCGGCGGCAGGGTTTTGGGCGTGACCGCCATAGCGGACGATCTGAAATCCGCCATCGATGCTTCCTATCAACTGGTTCAAACCATTCATTTTGAGAATGCTTTTTATCGCCATGATATCGGCGCCAGAGCATTAAAAGCCACGGAGGAATAAAAACAATTATGGTTTTCAGAGTATTTGTTGAAAAGAAAAAAGAACTGGCAAACGAAGCCAGGGCTTTGCTTTCGGATGTGCGAACCTTTTTGGGCATTAAGAGCCTGAAGGACGTTCGCATCATCAATCGCTACGATGCTGAAAATATCAGCGAGGAATTATTTGAATATGCGAAAAAGACCGTTTTTTCGGAGCCGCAATTGGATACCGTTTCGGAAACGGTCGATCTGGAAAACGCCCTTGTTTTTGCCGTTGAATTCCTGCCCGGGCAGTTTGATCAGCGTGCCGATTCCGCCGCTCAATGCATCCAGATCATCTCCCGGGGAGATCGCCCCACCGTTCGCACGGCGAAGGTTTATGCCCTTTACGGCAGTTTGACCGACGATGAATTTGCCGAGATCAAAAAATACGTGATCAATCCCGTTGAATCCCGGGAAGCCGCTTTGGAAAAGCCCGAAACGCTGAAAATTGATTACACCGTTCCCACCGAAGTGAAAACGTTGGACGGTTTTATTACGCTGGATCGGGAAGGCTTGGAAAAAATGGTGGTTCGTTACGGTCTGGCAATGGATGCCGATGACGTGGCGTTCTGTCAAGACTATTTCCGCTCTGAAAAACGGGATCCCACCATCACGGAACTGCGGATGATTGATACCTATTGGTCCGACCATTGCCGCCATACCACCTTCCTGACGGTGATCGATAACGTTACTTTTGAGGACCATCTGCTTCAGGACGCCTATA
This sequence comes from uncultured Eubacteriales bacterium, assembly GCA_964541385.1. Lineage (GTDB taxonomy): Bacteria > Bacillota > Clostridia > Oscillospirales > QAKW01 > QAKW01. The sequence goes on from CAZIQE010000140.1 coordinate 1,876, forward strand.
ACGAATATCTCGCCACACGCCGGGAGATCGGCTCCAAAAAACCGATCTGTTTAATGGATCTGGCGACCGTGGCTGTGAAATATCTGAAAAAGAACGGCAAGCTGGACAAGCTGGATGAATCCGAAGAGATCAACGCCTGCACCGTGAAAATCGAAGTGGAAACAGACGGCGTGAAAGAGCCCTGGCTCTTACTCTTTAAAAACGAAACCCATAACCATCCCACCGAAATCGAACCCTTCGGCGGCGCCGCCACCTGTATCGGCGGGGCGATCCGGGATCCGCTTTCCGGCCGTGCCTACGTTTACGGTGCCATGCGGGTGACCGGTGCCGCAGATCCTTTAAAACCGGTGAAGGAAACCATCGGGGGCAAACTGCCCCAGAGAAAGATCGTTACCACCGCCGCCGCCGGCTATTCTTCCTACGGCAACCAGATCGGTCTGGCAACGGGGATCGTGGATGAACTCTATCATCCCGGCTATGCTGCAAAGCGAATGGAGATCGGCGCAGTTATTGCCGCCGCACCGGCGGAAAACGTGCGCAGAGAGTGCCCGGCTCCCGGGGATATCGTGATCCTGCTGGGCGGAAGCACCGGGCGTGACGGCTGCGGCGGTGCAATCGGTTCTTCGAAATCTCATACCTCCAAATCGTTGGAAACCTGCGGCGCAGAGGTTCAAAAGGGCAATGCGCCGGAGGAGCGGAAACTGCAAAGAATGTTCCGTAATCCGGAAGTGACCAGAATGATCAAGCGTTGCAATGACTTCGGTGCGGGCGGGGTTTCCGTTGCGATCGGGGAATTGGCGGATGGCTTGGTGATCGATCTGAATGCGGTTCCGAAAAAATATGAGGGGCTGGACGGAACGGAGCTTGCCATCAGCGAATCCCAGGAGAGAATGGCGGTTGTGATCGAGGCGGAAAACAAGGAACGCTTCCTGGCACTTGCCGCCGAAGAAAATCTGCAGGCCTGCCCCGTTGCCGTTGTTCAGGAAGAGGCACGGCTGGTGATGCATTGGAACGGCAAAAAAATCGTTGATATCAGCCGTGAATTTTTGAATTCCAACGGCGCGGATAAGCATATCAACGTTAAAGTTGCCGCTCCCGCCTTGAAGGAAAAACAAGTTTTCGGCTCCTTTACCGAAAATATGAGGGAAATGGCCGCCGATCTGAATATCTGCTCTAAGCGTGGGCTTTCCGAGCGGTTTGATTCCACCATCGGTGCCGGAACGGTTTTAATGCCCTTCGGCGGAAAACATCAGTTAACGCCCATTCAGGCGATGGTGCAAAAAATTTCCGTTGAAAAGAAGCATACCGACGATTGCTCTCTGATGGCTTGGGGTTATAATCCTTTCCTGACCGAAA
>CAZIQE010000141.1:0-6282 GCA_964541385.1 uncultured Eubacteriales bacterium
GATTGTGATATTTTCAATGCCGGAGAAGCAGATGATATCCCCCACCTTTGCTTCGTTTACCGGCACCCGGTTCAATCCCTCAATGGCAAAGAGCGCCTGAACACGCCCTTTCCGCACTTCATCGGGATGATGATAATTGCAGACCGACACCTCTTCGTTCTGGCGGATCACGCCCCGCTCAATACGGCCGATTCCGATCCGACCCACAAAATCGTTATAGTCGATGGACGAGATCAGCACCTGCAGAGGCTCTTCCATTTCGCCCTCGGGCGCAGGAATATGCTCCAGAATCTTTTCAAAGAGCGGCGAAAGATCGGTGCCGGGGGTTTCCGCATCCAGAGAAGCCGTTCCCTCCCTGCCGGAGCAGAAAAGGAAGGGGCTATCCAGCTGTTCATCGCTGGCACCCAGCTCCATCAGGAGCTCCAGCACCTCGTCCACCACCTCCAGCGGGCGGGCATCGGGGCGGTCGACCTTATTCACCACCACGATGATCTTATGCCCCATCTCCAGAGCCTTTTCCAAAACGAAACGGGTTTGCGGCATTGCCCCTTCAAAGGAATCCACCAGCAGCAGTACGCCGTTCACCATCTTCAGGATACGCTCCACTTCCCCGCTGAAATCTGCGTGACCCGGCGTATCCACGATATTGATCTTGGTTCCGTTCCAATGAGCGGCTGTATTTTTAGCCAGAATGGTGATGCCACGCTCCCGCTCCAGATCGTTATTATCCATAACCCGGTCTGCAACCACCTGGTTATCCCGAAAAACACCGCCCTGCTTGAGCATTTCGTCGACGAGGGTAGTCTTCCCGTGGTCAACGTGGGCAATGATGGCAATATTTCTTAAATCTTCTCTTATCATCCTTTTTCACCTCTAAACTTCTAACTAAAAAATTATATCAAACTGCCCGCAAAAAAACTATATCCAAATTTGCCAAAATTCTGTATGATTTTTCCCTCTTTTACAAACAATATAGAGAGAAAGGAGCCATTCAGATGAAAATTAAAGATGCGATACTTTTTATTGCCACGCCCCTTTTGATCATCGGATTATTATTCGGAATGACGGCGGGGGGCAGTGCCGCCGAAACAGACGGGGTGGAATGGTATTTTAACCCCAATCAGAATCACACCCAGCCGGAGGTGGTAAACGAGATTCCGCTGGAGGGGCGGGACGTTCTTTATTGCGGCGATCCGCAAAGAAAAGCCGTGTCCATCACCTTTGATGCAGGCTTCGATAACGGGCATCACGCAAAGATTTTGCAAACGTTAAAGGAAAAACAAGTGCATGCCACCTTCTTTTTGGATGGGAATTTTTTGAAGCGAAACGGCTCGCTGGTGCAGCAGATGGCGGCGGAGGGGCATACGGTGGGCAACCATTCCCTGAACCACGCCGATATGACGAAATTAACGGATTTTGCCACCTACAGCAAGCAGATCACCGGCTGGAACGATCTTCTCGCCGAATTGAAGCTCCAGCCCTCCCCTTATTTTCGGTTCCCCTGCGGGAAATTTTCCGCCCGTGCTCTGGACTATAATGAGAAGCTGGGCTTAACCAGCGTTTTCTGGTCCTTTGCCTATTACGACTGGGTGGAAAAGGATCAGCCGGATCCGGACGGTGCCTTAGAAAAAATTATGAGCCGGATGCATAACGGGTGCGTGCTGCTGCTGCACTCCACCTCGGCGACCAATGCGGAAATTTTAGGCACGCTGATCGACCGGCTGCGGGCAGAGGGATATGAGATCTTATCTTTAGAGGAATTAGCGACCGCCCAAGGCTCATAAACTGTTTTGAGGTGATCGAATGGGATGGCTGGCTTTTTTCAAAAGCGCCTTTGAAACGCCCCTGGGGGCAAGCGTGGTGCTATTGACCCTGGGGCTTTTATTTGTGAACGGCTGGACCGATGCGCCCAACGCCATTGCGGCGGCGGTTGCCACCAAGGCGGTGAGCCTCCGGCAGGGGATTTTTTTAGCCACCTTTATGAACCTGATCGGGGGTGTTTTCACGCTGACCTTAGGGCGGCAGGTGGCAAAAACCGTTTTCGCTCTGGGGGATTTCCCGCCGGGGCGGCAGGGAAGCATCGGGCTGGCGGCGGCGATGCTGGCGGTAATCCTATGGGCGGTTCTGGCATGGCGGTTCGGCATTCCCACCAGCGAAAGCCACGGCTTGATGGCGGGGCTGATGGGAGCGGCGATGGCTTTGAATACCGCCGGGATCTCCATTCCTGCCCTCTGCAAAGTGTTGGCGGGGCTGATTTTTTCCATCGGGCTGGGATTACTCGGCGGTTGGGCGTTTTCAAGGCTCTTGCAAAAAGCCTCTGCCAAAGGATCTTTCTGGCGTTTGGGGCAAATTCTTTCTGCGGCGGCGATGGCATTCTGCCACGGATTGCAGGATACCCCGAAATTTGCATCGATCCTGATTCTCGGAATGACCCTCTGGGGCGGAGAGCCCGCCTTTACCCTTCCCCTCTGGGCGCCCCTTCTTTGCAGTTTTATGATGAGCCTCGGCACCCTTTTGGGGGGCGGGCGAATCATTCATAAGGTGGGAAGCGAGATGGTGCATATCGATCTGAAGGAAGGATTTGCCGCCGACCTTGCGGGCACTCTTACCCTATTGCTTTCCACCCTGCAGGGATTTCCCGTGAGCACCACCCACGCCAAAACCACCGCCCTGATGGGTGCGGCATTGGGCGGAAAGAATCAATTTATCAACAAAAAAATTGCCGGGTCTATGTTTTTATCCTGGCTCATAACGTTTCCCTTCTGCGGGTTTTTGGCTTATCTTTTTGCAAAAATATTACTATCCTTTTAAAAAAGCGGCTCCGAGAGCCGCTTTTTTATTGTTTTGAATTTAAAAATTATCTTTTTATTGACATACTATGTTAAATATAGTATAATCAAACTGAAAAGGAGGTGCAATATGAGTTTATTTGATGATCTTGTTGATCAATACGGATATAACGAGCCAATATTATTAAGCGATATTTCGTTTAACGATTATTCTTTACCTTGGATAAAGAAAGAGATTAATAAGCTATGCCGGGAAGAAAAACTGATTCGATTTGAGAAAGGCTTATATTATATTCCGACAAAGACCATTTTAGGAAAAAGCAAGCTGGACCCAAGAAAAGTGATTATGAAAAAATATATTCAAGATGGCGATGAGCAGGTTGGATACTTCTCCGGCACAACCTTTTTGAATATGCTTGGGCTATCAACCCAAATGCCTAACGTATTAGAAATTTATACCAACAACGAAAATGCCCGTGTTCGTGAAGTACCGATCGGCAGTCAAAGAGTTATTCTTCGCAGAGCGAGAGCAACCATAAACAATGAGAACGCCGCAACGATGAGTTTTCTTGAATTAATGAATTTCACAAATGCAAAATATTTTGATAAAGAAAAGAAACAAATCGTAACCGACTATATCAATCAAAAAAATATTACAAGAAAACGGATTGCAGAGTGTTCTCCGTTTTTCCCCGATAAAGCAATGAGAACGTTAATAGAAAGCGAGATGATTTATAATGTTGCACAATGATAAAGAGCTATTCAGGCAATTGATATTATTAGTTCATGAAGATACCGGCATTGAAGAAGGGATTATTGAAAAGGACTACTATGTTACGATATTCCTAAAATCATTAGCAGCAAAGTATCCTCAAATCATATTCAAAGGGGGCACTTCGCTTTCAAAATGTTATAAGCTGATCGACAGATTTTCAGAGGACGTTGATTTAAGTTTAGATTGCGAAGCTCATCCGACGGAAAGTCAAAGAAAAAATCTCAAACGAAGTATCGTTGCCGCAATTGATGAGTTTGGTTTCGTGCTAACGAACCCGGAAAAAGTGAAAAGCAAAAGAGATTACAACAAATATGTTATCAATTTTCCGACTGTATTTGAATTTCAAAATTTAAAACAATATTTGATCGTTGAAACGTCTGTTTTTATTCGTTCTTATCCATCTGCAAAAATGACTGCCTCAAGCATCATTTACGATTACCTTGTGAAGGCAAATAGGGTTGACCTGATTGAACAATTTGAGTTAGAGCCATTTGAGCTTAACGTTCAAGACGTCAAAAGAACGTTTATTGATAAGTTATTCGCTCTTGGAGATTATTACCTTGACGATAATATCACAGAGCATTCAAGACATATATATGATTTATATAAATTATCGAAAGTAGTGCATATCGACGATGGGCTGAAAGATTTGCTTGAGCAGGTTCGAAAAGAAAGAAGCAGGCATTTGGCTTGTTCTTCTGCTCAGGACGATGTAAACCTAAAATCACTACTGCAAGAAATCGTAGATAAGAACGTCTATAAGGATGATTATGAAACTGTCACGGAAGGTTTGTTATTTGAAAAGGTTTCGTATGCCGATGCAATCGAAGCATTATCGGAAATAATACGTAAATTTTAAAAAGTGTTGGAGAAATCTCCAACACTTTTTAAAAAAATAGATCCGGTTGGATGGGTTGCAGGGTCTCGGCGGATTTCACGATAGCCTGGCAAACGGCAACGGTTTTTGCCCCTTCCCGGGCGGTGGTGGAAACCGGCAGATCCTGCATAACGATATCGCAGAATTCATTAAATTCCCCAACGGTATTATGATTATTGATCTTGATGGGTACCTGCAAAGGAGTGTTGATCCCCTTCACCTTTTTACTGCCCAGAATTCCCTCCGGCATCTCGTTTTGGAATACCAGCATATGGTTACCGGTGTTATCGGTAATGATGGTGCCTTTGGTGCCGTAGAGAACGGTGCGCATCGTATAATCCCGTTTGCAGCCGATGGAAACAAACACCTTACCGATCACGTTATCGGGAAACTGCATAATGGCAACGGTGGTATCATCATATTCCAGATGCGGAAAGGCTTTGCGGTTGGAATAAGCCGTTACCAGCCGGGGATCGCCGGCGATCCAGCGCAAAAGATCCACCGCATGGCAGCCGCCGCCCACAACGCCGTTGCGCAGAGGATCGGCACGCCAGGTGCCGGGCTCGATGAGCCCGGTATAATCGTGGGCGTATTCACTTTCCACAAAAGTGAGATCTCCGATCACCCCATCGTCCACCAATTCCTTGGCGGCTAAAAAACCGGGGGTATAGCGGCAGATCTGACCCACCATAAACTTTTTATCGCTCTTATCGGCGGCCTCCACGATGGCGGCGCAATCTTCCCTTGTCAGCGCCAGGGGCTTTTCACACAAAACGTGTTTGCCCGCATTCAGAGCCGCAATGGCCTGCTCACGGTGGATCTGATCCGGCGTAACAATCACAACGCCATCGATCTCCTCCATCGCCAGAAGCTCCTTATAATCTTGAAAAACGTGTTCGACCTTGAATTTTTTCGCCGTCCTTTTGGCCTTTTCCAAATCAATGTCGCAAACCGCCACCAGCTCTGCATTGGGATTTTTTTCAATGGCTCTCATATGCCCTTCCGCCATCCCGCTGCAGGAAATCACGCCCATTTTTAATCGATTCATAAGAGATCCCTCCGTTTGAAAGTTCTTAAATATAGTTTATCAGCGTTCCGTTCAAATGTAAAGTTCAAATTGCGCATTTATTTTCGAAAAGGGGTTGACATTTCATTTCTGCCGTGTTATCATAGGTAGGCTTTTAAAATAAATGCGCTGGTAGCTCAGCTGGATAGAGCGTCTGACTACGGATCAGAAGGCCGGGAGTTCGAATCTTCTCCAGCGCGCCAAAAATCGGCAGGTTTCGACCTGTCGATTTTTTATCCATTGCGAAAGCAATGGTATATCATCAGCCGTCAGGCTGTATATCATCAAAGGCGGCTACCACCTTTGTATCTCACCACACCGTCAGGTGTGTATCAAATAAACTTCCGCAATGATGATATATACAGCTAACGCCGTAATTTTTGTTGATTAGGTGGCACCAAAGTGGCACCAAAAACGGACATCCGATCGGATGTCCGTTTTTATTTTATTTTACATAAGAGAGGGCGTTTTCGATATCATTGATCAGATCGTCGGCATTCTCAAGCCCGACAGAGAAGCGAACCAGATCTCCGGGCACGCCGGCATTCAAAAGCTCTTCATCCGTCATCTGCCGATGGGTGGTGGTGGCGGGGTGCAGGCAGCAGGTGCGGGCATCTGCCACGTGGGTTTCGATGGCGGCGATCTGCAGCTTGCTCATAAAGATGCTTGCCGCCTCTTTGCCGCCCTTCACGCCGAAGCTGATCACGCCGCAGCTGCCCTTCGGCAGATACTTTTCAGCCAGGGCATAATAGGGATCCCCTTCCAGACCGGGATA
>CAZIQE010000142.1:0-6638 GCA_964541385.1 uncultured Eubacteriales bacterium
ACATCTGCGCCCAACTCGGCGGCCAGCAGGCCGGAGAGATGCGAAACCTCGATAGAGTGGTTCAGAACATTCTGACCGTAACTGGTTCTGTATTTCTGCCGCCCCAGGAGCTTGATCAGATCGGGGTGCAGACCGTGTACACCGGTTTCGAAGGTGGCACGTTCGCCCTCCTTCTTCATAGCGACCTCCAGATCCCGCCGCACTTTTGCAACGGTTTCTTCGATGCGGGCGGGATGGATGCGACCATCGCCGATGAGTTTTTCCAGGGTCTGGCGAGCCACTTCACGGCGGATGGGATCGAAACTGGAAAGGGTGATGGCCTCGGGCGTGTCGTCGATGATCAGATCCACGCCGGTGATGGTTTCCAGCGCACGGATATTCCGACCCTCACGGCCGATGATGCGCCCCTTCATTTCATCGTTGGGCAGAGGCACAACGGAAACGGTGGTCTCGGTCACGTGATCGGCGGCGCATTTCTGAATCGCCATCGAGAGCATCATACTGGCCTTTTCATCCAGATTCTCCCGGAACCGATCCTCGTGCTCGGTGATCCGCTGGGCATATTCATGCTCCAATTCGGAATCCATCAAATGCAAGAGCTCTGCCTTGGCGGCTTCGGCGGTATAGCCGGAGATCCGCTCCAGAACGGCGATCTGAGATTGCTTAACGGTTTCCACCTCTTCATAGAGGGCATCGACCTTTTTCTGTTTCTCGGCAAGGATTTCCTCCTTGCGATCGATGTTATCATACTTTTTGTCGAGAATTTCTTCTCTTTGTTGCAGCCGTTTTTCTTGGCGGGTGACTTCAACGCGGCGTTCCTTCAGGTCCTTTTCCTGCTCGGAGCGTTCTTTCATCAAGGTCTCCCTGCCTTCCAGCAGGGCTTCCTTTTTCTTGGTAGCGGCCGTTTTAACCGCCTCGTTGATTATACGCTTGGCTTCTTCTTTCGCAGAGCCGATCTGCTTTTCGCTTGCTTTTTTTCGATAAAAAAAGCCGGCAACAAACATCACAGCGCCCACAATCAGGGCAACGACCACAACAGTTAGAATAACGGTTTGAATAGGCATAAACGTTTCCTCCTGTTATGATTTTTTGTCGGGCAGCGAATGCCCCAATATATTCAGATTTTTTCATATCTCGACCCGAAATAGGGAGAAATTTCAGAAAATATCCCAATACACCAAAGAAGATTATAGTGCATTTTGGTCAATCTGTCAAGGGAAAAAACGCAGTTGATTATAATTTTCCAATATGTTATAATAACTGCAGTACAGGTCTATACCGCAAACGCAGGGCGTTTGTGGTATAATTGAAAAACCTATATACCAAAGGAGTTTTGGGGATTTGGACGTTTTACAAAGGATCATAAGCGGGAGCATACAGGGCTTCGCAGAGCTTTCTGCGGTTTCAGCCTCCGGTCACCGGTTTTTTCTGCCCGAAGGGTGGACGACCGCCGGCTTGACTTTTTGGATCGGTCTCGGGCTGATCGGGTTGATCCTGGCGGTTTATTACCGAACCGTTTGGGGGATGATCTCCGGCTGCGGAGCGATGGTAAAGGGGCTCTTTACCGGTACCTTCAAATGGCGGAAGGCGAACCGTTATCAGGTGATGGCGGTCTGCTTCCTTTTAGCCTGCCTCCCCCTTGGGGCGGCGGCGTTGGTGCGCCGTTTTGCGGTGGACTACGTTTCCCGTTTCGCCGGCAACGGGCTCTTTACCGGCTTGATGCTGATCTTGACCGGCGGGCTGTTGTTTTTAGGCGAACACAGCGTGAATCAAAATAAGGATCTACGGGATATGAAGCCGATCGAGGGCATTAAGCTGGGGCTTTTCGGGGCGTTTGCGCTGCTGCCCGGGCTTTCCCCGCTCGCCACCGTTTTGGCGATGGGGCTGAATATGGGCTTCAAGCGGGCGGATGCTTTGGAATTTGCCTTTTTAACGTGTATTCCCTGCATTCTGGCGGGCGGTCCCGCCCGGAATGCTTTAACGCAGGGGGCGGAGCCGCTGCTTTGGGGGCTTGCGGTTGCGGCGGCTGTTTTGGCAGGCGTGGCAGGGCGGCTTCTTTTAAAATGGCTTTTGAAAAAAGAGCGGCTGAATTGGCTCGCTTGCTATTGCGGAATTGCCGGTATCGCCGCAATTCTTTTGAACTTTATCGGTTAGGAGGGTTTGATCTTGCCCAGAAAATCAAAAAAACAAATTCACGAAGAGCAACAGGCGGAGCGCAAGGCGAAAAAGGCCGCCACCCGCCAAAGTATTTATGCGGTGGTCTTTTTTGCGCTGGCTCTCTTGCTTGCAGTCTATATTTATATCCCCGGTCTGCAGGTGCCACTGAAGGACTGGGTGGTGAACCATTTCCTTTACGGAATGTTCGGGTTCGCATCCTTCCTCTTCCCGATCTTTTTGGTCTGGCTGGGGGTGGATGCTTTAGATAAGGAGAAAAAGTTTTCCACCCAGGTAAAGGTGTGGACAGGCCTTGTGCTGGCGGTGCTGACCTCCGGGGTCAGTTATCTTTTCTGGTACCCCGGCACCTATTCCTTCGGCAAATTTTTCAGCGAGGGGATCCCCCGATTCTGGATGCAGGGCATGGAGCTGAAGGGCGGCGTTATGGGCGGCTTGATCGCCTGCCCCCTGATCGCTCTTATGAGCAAGGTGGGCTTTGCCATTCTGGTGCTGGCGGTTTCCGTGATTGCGATCCTTTTCTTCTTCGATCTGACCCTTTATGAGATCACCTATCCCATCCGCAAGCTGATCGCCCATATCAAAGAGGAGCGGAAGAAGCCCATCGTTGTGGAGGACGTGGAGGCGGAGAAGATCAAACGCCGTTTCTCCGATCTGAAGGCGGACGATGCCCGGGACGAGGAGGAAACACCGACCCCCTCCCCTGTGGACGTAACGCCGCCGGAGCTGGTGACGGAGGTGGTTCCGGTCTTCGTTTACGATGACGTGTCTTATGAAGGGAACATTGACCCCATGGATATCGGCAGCTTCGGCGACGACCCCCGGGACGACACGAAAACACCTAAGCGGAAAGCCCGCACCCCCCGGCAGGCGGCAGAGCCGATCAAGCCGATGGAGGGCGAGCAGCTGCATATTTATAATTTCCCGCCCCTCTCGCTTCTGACCGTTCCCAAGCAGACCGGCGGCACCACGCAGGCAGAGCTGAGGGAAAAGGAACGGATCTTAGTGCAGACCCTCCGGGATTTCGGGATCGAAACCACGATGATGGGTGTTTCCATCGGTCCCAACGTGACCCGGTTTGAATTGGCACCCAAGGCCGGCACCCGGGTGAGCAAAATTGCCGCCCTTTCCGATGATCTGGCATTGGCTCTGGCGGCAACGCAGGTGCGGATCGAGGCGCCGATCCCCGGCAAAGCCGCCGTGGGAATCGAGATCCCGAACAAAAATCCCAGCACCGTTTTTATACGAGAAGTATTATCCTCCCCTTCTTTTACAGACGGTAAAAGCATTTTGACCTCTGCTCTGGGCAAAGACATTGCCGGAAACCTGATCACCTTCGACGTGGCGAAGATGCCCCACCTGCTGGTGGCGGGCACCACCGGCTCCGGTAAATCCGTTTGCATCAACACCATCTTGCTTTCGATTCTTTATAAAGCCTCGCCGGAGGAAGTGAAACTGATCCTGATCGACCCCAAGGCGGTGGAGATGGATAGCTATAACGGGATCCCGCATTTGCTGATCCCGGTGGTGACCAATCCCAAGAAGGCGGCGGGCACTCTGCAATGGGCGTGCACCGAAATGGATCGGCGGTATGAGCTGATGAAAAACACCCAGGTGAAGAGCCTGGATTCCTATAATACTTATTGCGAGACCCATCCGGATTATCAGCCGATGCCCCGGATCGTGGTGGTGATCGACGAGCTGGCGGATCTGATGATGGTTTCCTCCAAGGAAGTGGAGGACTGCATCTGCCGGCTCTGCGCCAAGGCACGGGCGGCGGGCATTCATCTGATCGTTGCCACGCAACGGCCGAGTGCCGACGTGGTGACCGGTCTGATTAAGGCGAATATTCCCTCCCGCATTGCGTTTACGGTGGATAACTCCCTCAACAGCCGGATCATTCTGGATGAAAACGGAGCGGAGAAGCTGCTCGGCAAGGGCGATATGCTTTATAAACCGATCGGCGCCAATAAGCCCTTGCGGGTGCAGGGCTGCTTTGTTTCCGAGGGCGAAGTGGAGAGGGTGGTCAATTACGTGAAGAATAACTCCATGGGCTCGGACTACGACGAGGAGGCTCTGAAGAATATTGAAACCCTGGCGACCCAGGGCAATAAGAGCAATAATGCCTCGGAGAGCGATGAGGGCGGCGCATACGATGAAATGCTGGTTTCCGCCTGCGAATGCGTGATCGAGGCGAAGATGGCGTCCACCTCCCTTCTGCAGCGGAAATTGAAGCTGGGCTATGCCCGTGCCGCCCGGGTGATGGATCAGATGGAGGAGCTCGGCGTGGTCGGCCCCTTTGAGGGTGCAAAGCCCCGGCACGTCTTGCTGACGATAGACGAATTCCGGGAACTCTGCGTACAACGGGGCATTTAACACAAAATAATATTGCCTCCCGAAGGGTTGCCCTTCGGGAGGCTTTTTATATAACGAATAAACACGGACGGTTGACAAATCACCTATCATAGTATATAATAAAATCACATAACAAATGATAGGTGGTATTTGTTTATGAAGACATTGATTAAGGAGATCAGACTTGCAGCGGGAATGAACCAGGAGCAGTTTGCAAACGCTCTTGGTACAACGCCGCTTTCGATCAATCGTTGGGAAAACGGAAAGACGGCTCCTAATAAAATGGCGCAAACAAATTTGTATAATTTCTGCAAGGAACGCGGAATCGACTTGGCTCAACTGATCGTTGAGTCTAAAAGTGCTGCCGCAGAGGATGGCAAACTGATTTTATACCACGGCTCCAAAAAGGGTATCGTCGGCGACATCGCACCGATCAGCCGAAATGAGTGCGACTTTGGTTCCGGTTTCTATATGGGAACCACCACCCTCCAACCGCTCACCCTGGTGTGCAGCGAAGATAAGCCAAAGTTCTATACCGTTGAATTGGATATGACCGACTTAAAGGTGCTTCAGGTGGATATCGGCATTGATTGGGCGATGCTGATTGCCTACTACCGCAAGGAGATGGAAGATGCCAAAGGCACCGCTATCTATGAGAAGTATGCAAAGATGGCAGAGGGGTATGATATCATTGTCGGCTATATCGCAGACGACAGAATGTATACCGAGCTTTCCCGCTTCTTCAATAAAACGTTGACCGATGTGGCATTGATAAACTGCTTATCTGCCTTAGACCTCGGTAAGCAATATGTGGCAGTTTCCGAGAAGGCTTGTAAACAAATTAAGATCATCAACGAAGAACCGTTATCTCAGTTGGAGCTTGCGATGCTCAAGGATATGAGTGTGGCAAGACGAAAAGAAGGCATTGCTTTGGCGGATGAGATCGAGATTAAGTACCGCCGTGAAGGCAAATTCTTCGATGAAATATTAAAAGGAGAATAAGATGAGTAAGTCATTAGAGCTTGCACTCTGCGATACACAAGGGCAGTTGTTTGAATTGTCGGGGGATCGTGGAATAAACAGCGAAGCGTTTATCAAAGCGTTTATGACATCGGACATCTCAAAGGATATGGATTCCGAGTTCAATCACGTTCAGTGGGCAGGCAAGGAATATATCTACTCCCGTATGGAAGAAGAGTGTAAGGAAGCTTTTGCCGCCCCCGGCGAAGTGTATGATAAAGAAACACTCTATTGGACGGGCTATATCTACCGTTACTGGAACCTGTATACCGGCGAAAGCAGCAAAGAAATCTACCGCCAAGCTCCTGCCAAAACGATGCAGGTGGTCTACCTTATGTATCATACTATGAGTCCCGAAATGGCGATTGACAGGCTGAAATCTTCGTTTGAGTCACGGTCTTAAGAAGGAAGCACTTTTCGGTTAATATTTGCCTATTAGGTGACGAAGTAGGCAAGCTGCATCGTTGGAATCGATTTCGGTGCCGGAGAGGTTGGCGTTTTCCGATTCAATTCGGCAACCCGCTTCACCTGCCAGATATCGAAGCAGGAGGGATGCGTCGCTGGTGTCCACCAGATCGTCCCCCGAAACGTCACCCAATTCGCCGGAAGGCATTCTGAGAACGGGCGTTTCCTTGCCGGCTGTCCAGAAGACGGAGTTCATCGACCCGGCAAATGAATCGGAGCGCAGGGCAAGATCGTTTACGGTGGATTCGGTGCCCTCGGTGCCCAATACGTCGGTCCAGGCAAAGCAATCGACCTGGTTGCCGGGTGCCACCGCATAAGCGGCGGGCGCATTCAGAATGCCCCGGTTGATGCAGGAGGCGGGCGTGCCGCTGTTTTGGGCGGCGATGCCGCCGACGGTTCCCTCGGCGGAAGCGACCCGGGCGGTATTCAGGCAGTTGCGCAGATTGCCGTAGTTCACGGCGGCAATGCCGCCTGCCAAAAGGCGGGCGGAAACGTATCCGCCGGCAGAAGAGGCGAAGATGAAGCCCGAATTGGTGCCCACAATGCCGCCGGCGTGCTCTGCGCCCCGGATCACCAGATTTTCGGTGGTGATATAGGAAACCGTTCCGTAGTTTGCGTTGGCAACG
>CAZIQE010000143.1:0-5863 GCA_964541385.1 uncultured Eubacteriales bacterium
ACCCATCAGATCCGTGTCCATTTATCTTCCATTGGGCATTTTGTTTTGGGCGATACCGTATACGGTCGGTCGGTTCCGAACCTTAAGCTTGATTTTGAAGGGCAATGCCTTCACGCAAAGATTCTGGGCTTTGATCATCCGATCACGGGGGAGCATTTACATTTCGAAAGTGCCTTGCCTGAATATTTTGAAAATCTCTTGACAAAGCTCGAACGTATGTTATAATACCATCAAAGGCCTTTATTATGAATACGGGGTGCTGAGTGTGACTCGGCTGAGAGGGCAGATTGATCTGCCTAACCCATGAACCTGATGCGGGTAATGCCGACGTAGGAAAAATAATTTTTTATTTTCTTTCGCCCTGTGCAGATCTGCGCAGGGCATCTTTTTGATCTGGAGGAAGAAAATGAAAAGAGTACGGGTAATTATGCTGGTGGAAAGTGCAATGCTTCTAACGCTTGGAATCGTTCTTGAGGTTATCGGAAGAATGATTATTCCGCCAATGACGTTCGGCGGACAACTGACGATTGTCAGTATGCTGCCGTTGGTTTTGATCTCTTATCGCTACGGTATTAAATGGGGATTATTTTCCGGCTTTGTTTATTCGCTTCTTCAAATTGCAATGGGGATGAATACGGTTACCGCCGCATTTCAACCGGGCTATTTCGGAGATGAAGCAATGCTGTTTAAGGCCGTTATTATGATTTTTTTGGATTATGTATTGGCGTATACCGTTTTGGGTTTAGGCGGTATTTTTCGATCAAAAATGAAGAACGCCGGGATTTCTCTAATGTGCGGTAGCTTAGTGGCGCTCTCTTGCCGTTATTTAGCGCATATTTTATCCGGATATATCTTGTTTTCCGGCTGGGCGGAAATGTTCTTTACGCAAGAAGGATTCCCGAATTGGGGCGCAAAATTAGTCGAATCAACCAGTCCCGGAGCGTTGGGGCTGATTTACAGCGTGGTATACAATGGAATGTTTATGCTGCCCGAAATCATTCTGACGGCTATTGCCGCTTTGTTGATTTCGAGAATTCCCGGAATTGTTGTTAGAAAATCGGAATATTAATGAATGAGAGGGGATTTTGATCTCCTCTTTTTTTATATTTTACTTTACAAAACGGTTAAATATATATTATAATAATAAAAAATATCTATTAGGAGTGATGTTTAGATGGCAGATATTTCCTATAAAAGAATCCTACTGAAGCTCAGCGGCGAAGCATTGGCAGGTGAGAAGAAATTCGGGATCGATTTTGATTACGTGCTGAATATCAGCTCATACATCAAAAAATGTGTTGATTTAGGGGTTCAGATCGCCATTGTTGTGGGCGGCGGCAACTATTGGCGCGGCAGAAGTAATCAGCATATGGATCGTACCCGTGCAGATTATATCGGTATGCTGGCAACCACGATGAACGCTCTGACCCTTCAGGATGCTTTGATCCAAACCGGGGTGGATTGCAGAGTGATGAGTGCGATCGAAATGCGGCAGGTCGCCGAGCCTTTTGTTCGAAACCGTGCCGTTTCTCATTTGGAAAAGGGAAGGGTAGTGATTTTTGCGGCAGGAACGGGGAATCCGTTCTTTTCAACCGATACCTGCGCCGCATTACGGGCAGCCGAGATCAATGCCGACGTTGTTTTTAAGGCAACGAACGTGGACGGCGTTTATACGGCTGATCCCAAAAAAGATCCCAATGCCAAGAAATTGCATCATATCCGCTATATTGATATCTTGAAGAATCAGTTGGGTGTTATGGATAGTGCAGCTGCAGCACTTTGCAATGATAATAATCTACCTTTCTTTGTTTTTGATATGTCTGATCCTGCAAATATTGTTAAGGCAGTAAAAGGCGAAGATATTGGCACTAAAGTTGATAATAAAGGAGAATGAAACTATGGCTAACTACATTGAATTTGAAGAAAAAATGAAAAAAACCATCAGCGCTCTTGCAAGTGATTTCGGCAGTATCCGTGCCGGCAGAGCTAATGCCGCTGTTTTAGACCGTTTGCGTGTTGATTACTATGGCGCCTCCAGCAAGATCAACGAGGTTGCCGCCATCAGCGTTCCCGAGCCCCGGATGCTGATGATTCAGCCGTGGGATGCTTCTTTGGTGAAGGAGATCGAAAAAGCTATTCTGGCTTCGGATATCGGCATTACGCCCACCAGCGACGGAAAGGTGATTCGTTTAACCTTCCCGCAACCCACAGAGGAGAGACGGCGTGAATTGACGAAGGACGTTAAAAGATACGGAGAAGAATCCAAGGTTGCGATCCGAAACGTGCGTCGTGATGCACTTGATAAATTTAAGAAGCAGGAAAAGGCGCATGAGATCACAGAGGATGATTTGAAGGGAATCGAAACGGATATTCAGAAACTAACCGATCAGTATATCGCCGAAATCGATAAAATGGTTGCCGAAAAAGAAAAAGAAATTATGGCAGTTTGATCTGCTTCGGGGGATTTATATGGTCTTCTTTAAAAAGCAACAGCAAACGGTTGATCCCAACCGTTTGCCGAACCATATCGGCATTATTATGGACGGAAACGGTCGATGGGCGCAAAAGCGTGGTCTTCCTCGCTCCGCAGGGCACGTGGCAGGGGCAAAGGTATTTAAAACGATTGCCTATTATGCCCGGGATATCGGCTTGAAAAATCTAACGGTCTATGCGTTCTCAACCGAAAACTGGAAACGCCCCGAAGAAGAAATTTCCAAAATTATGAAGGTTTTGGAAGAATTTATAGACGATGCATTGAATACCTTTGAAAAAGAGAGAGTTCGCATTCGTTTTTTAGGGGATATCTCGGTGTTTACCGGTCTATTACGTGAAAAAATGGATCGTATTATGAAGGTAACAAGCGAATTCAAAGGCTTAACGTTGAATATCGCAATGAACTATGGCGGCCAAAATGAAATCGTTCACGGCGTAAAGGAAGCGGTGCGCAGAGTGCAATCCGGAGAATTGACCTTAGATGAAATTACGCCGGAATCCTTCGGAAAAATGCTTTATTACAGCGATTTCGATAACGTGGATCTGATTATCCGACCCAGCGGCGAGAAACGGTTGTCTAATTTTTTGCTATGGCAGGCGGCTTATGCAGAGTTTTGGTATTCGGATATTCTGTGGCCGGATTTTAAGCCGAGGGATCTTGACCGGGCGATTATTGACTATCAGAAGAGAAATAGGAGGTTTGGCGGGGTATGAAAAAGAATTTTCTTCAGAGATTATGGACCTCGTTCATAGTTTTGGGCATATTTGGTTTGTTGTTCCTGGTTTCGGGAATATCGCCGCTTTTTGAGATCGCCGTTGCGATCTTGATCTGCCTGTGTATTTATGAGGCCTTAACCTGCGCCGGATGCGCAACCAAGAAGAAATTGCTTTTGCCCTGTTTGGTTTACGGTGCGGCAGTTCCTCTTTCATTTGTGGTGAGATCGTATCTGTTTCCGCATCGTAACCCATACTTTGGAATCATTATTATTTCTTTTTTGTATCTCGTTGCATTATTTGTGATCTTAATGGCAAACTTTAAGCAAACCAAGTTCAGCGAAGCAACGGTGGCAATGTTTATCACCTTTGTGATCAGCTGCTTCTTATCGAATATTATCTTTATTCGCCGGATGGAGCACGGATTGTTTTATATGCTGCTTTGCATTGTTTGCAGCGCATGGTGTACCGATATTTTTGCGTACTTAACCGGTATCTTAATCGGCAAAAATCGCCCGTTCCCGAATATCAGCCCCAAAAAAACCGTGGAGGGATGCATCGGCGGCTCTGTTTTCTCGATCGGCGCATATTTTGCCGCCTGCGCGATTTACCGATCCGCAACCGGTGCGGAGGTCAATTGGCTGGTTGTTTTGCTGGTTAGCGTATGCTGCACGGTGATCGGGCAGATCGGTGATCTCTCTTTTTCATATATTAAGCGTTCTTACGGCGTGAAGGATTTCGGAAAGGTTCTTCCGGGGCACGGAGGATTCCTGGATCGTTTGGACAGCTTGATTTTTATTGCACCGATGTTCTATATGCTGCTAAACACAATGAATTTAATTGGGTGATGGAATGAATAAGATTTCAATTCTCGGCTCCACGGGATCTATAGGAACACAAACGCTTCAGGTTTGCCGTGATCTTGGAATCGGAGTGGCGGCGTTGAGCGCCGGATCCAATATTGATTTATTGGAACGCCAGGTTCGTGAATTTAACGTGCCGACGGTCAGCGTTTACGATCCGAAAGCGGCAAGGGTTTTAAGAGAGCGATTACAGGGATCGAATTGTGTTGTATACGAGGGGCAGACCGGCAACTGCAAAGTTGCGTCTGCCCCAGACGCACATTTAGTGGTCACTGCAATGACGGGAATGATCGGGCTGGAACCCACCTTGGCGGCGATTTCAGCCGGGAAAGATATCGCTCTTGCCAATAAAGAAACGCTTGTTTGTGCAGGGCAGATCGTTATGAAAGCCGCCCGTGAAAAGGGCGTGAGGATCCTGCCGGTGGATAGCGAACACAGCGCAGTATTTCAATGCTTAAACGGCGCAGGGGAGAATAAACTGCATAAGCTCCTTTTGACCGCCTCCGGCGGGCCGTTTTATCAAAAAAGCCGGGATGAGCTTCGCCATATGACAGCTCAGGATGCATTAAAACACCCCAACTGGAGTATGGGGGCAAAGATCACGGTTGATAGCGCCACCTTGATGAATAAAGGCCTGGAATGGATAGAGGCAAAGTGGCTGTTTGACCTTCGTGACGACCAGATCGAAATTTTAGTACACCGGGAAAGTATCGTTCACTCTGCCGTTGAATTTGAAGATCATTCCGTGATTGCGCAGATGGGTGTGCCCAGTATGTATTTGCCGATCAAGTATGCGCTGACTTATCCGAAACGGGTTGCAAGCGGCGATTTTGCATTATCGCTGATTGGAAAAACGCTTCATTTTGATAAGCCCGATGAGGAAACCTTCGGCTCTTTAAAGCTTGCAAAACAGGCCAGTAAGCTGGGGGGATTATATCCCACACTTTTGAATGGCGCCAACGAGCAGGCGGTTGCTTTGTTTCTGAAGAATGAAATCAAATTTCTGGATATTGAAGCGTTAGTTCGCCGCACAATGGAGATAATGCCTGCCGGAAACGCCGAGGATTTGGAGTGTATCCTGCAAACAGACCGGCTTGCAAGAGAAACTGTTTTATCTATTTTCAGAAAGAGTATGATTTGATGCAAACCATTTTTAATATTGTAATTACAGTTTTGGTGTTTGGAGTATTGATTTTATCTCATGAAGCGGGGCATTTTTTCACCGCAGTCTGGGCGAAAATCAAAATCCACGAGTTTTCCGTTGGTATGGGTCCTGCCCTTTATCAGCGGCAGGGTAAGCTATGCCTTTTTTCCGTGCGTGCATTGCCGATTGGCGGCTTTGTGCAAATGGAAGGGGAGGACGGCGAAAGCGATGATGAAAACGCCTTCTCCAAAAAGCCAAAATGGAAACGGTTTTTAGTATTGGTAATGGGCGCAACAATGAATATTGTGATGGGCTTTTTGCTTATCTGCATTATTTATGCAACCTGTTTTTCCGCCTTTCCCTCTACGATCGTTGCCAAGTTTAACGAGGATGCGGTTTCCTCCTCACACGGACTTCAGGAGGAGGATAAAATTCTCTCCATCGACGGATATCGTATTTTTACCTATACGGATATTTCCTATGCGCTTTCCAGAAACAGTAAAGCGGAACATTTTGATATTACGGTTTCCCGGAAGGGGAAGCAGGTTCAGTTGGAAAACGTTGTGTTTCCGAAGATCGAGGTTCAGAATACTTCTTTTTTCGACACCGACTTTAAGGTTTACGGATTAAAAAAGAATCCGATCAACGT
>CAZIQE010000144.1:0-17176 GCA_964541385.1 uncultured Eubacteriales bacterium
GCTGTATATAGATACTGCGAGAGGTCATTTTGGCGGATAGCAGAAAATTTCATTCAAAACTCGGCTGCTGCCGAGTTTTTTCCTTTAAAAAGAACAATCAAAAAGAGAAGTGACTACCTATTTTATCAAGCAATAAAAATAAGTAGTCACATTATTATTCACCCATTTTCTGCGGTCGGTGCCTTTTTTGACAGTCTAAAATTGCTGTTTGGATTTTTCCAAACAGCAATTTTATATTTTATCCTTTAAATGAAATCGGTCAATTATAAAAGCCAGCAGGATGAACAATCCGCTGCTGAAAAGCCATTGGAGCAGATTTCCCCAAACCCCTGCAAGCGGAGCCAGAAAATTGCCTGTGATCCATCCCTCGTAAAGATAATACCCGCCGATGCAGAGAATGCCTGCCGGCAAAAGGGCGATTAAATTACGGGCGGAGAGCAAGCGTTGATTTCGACGGCTGAAGAACAGCACCGTGAGCCCCTTAATCAACACCGAAGCCGGTGCCCACAGCGCATATCCGGTTAGGCAATCCGCCAAGAGTGCCCCCACCGAGCCCACAAAAATCCCATAGGGCAAGGGCAAAAGGCACGCCGATAAAAAGATAAAACCATCGCCGATATGGGTGTAGCCCGCATAAACCGGAATATGAAGATATGCGGTGAAAACAAACACCAATGCCGTTAAAACCCCTGCCAAACACAAATTTTTGATTCGATTATTCTGCACTTATAAGTCCCCCAAAAATTCTTCAAAGCAAATGCCGTCCGGCAGAGGTACGTTCAACTCCATCGTCCGCCTTAATGCCTTGGCGATAAACGCAGAAGCGTGGCGCACCGATTCTTCCAGATCCATTCCGTTTACGGCATCGGCGGCGATCACCGATGAAAAAACGTCGCCGGTTCCCGCGCGGGTTGACCCCACCTTATGAGAACGCATCACCACCGGTTCTTTGCCTTGTTCATAGAGAAAGTTTTCCAGATCCTCTCCCCGCTCCAGACCGGAGATAACAACCTTTTTCGAACCCATTTCCGCCAATTTTTCGCAGATGATCTTTAATTCCGGCTCTTGCATTTTCGGATCAAAAGGCGTATCCGTCAAGATACACGCTTCTGTTAAATTAGGCGTTAAAATATCGGCGAACGGCAAAAGACCCGCCATTTGTTTCGCTAAATGGGAAGAATAGCCGGGATAGAGCATCCCGTTATCCCCCATCACCGGATCCACGACCGCAACCGTTTCAGGATTTTTGAATTCTTTTAAAAACGTTTTTACGATGCCGATCTGCTCCGGAGAGCCCAAATAGCCCGTTAATATGCCGTTAAAGGAAAGCTTTAATCGCCGCCATTCCGCAATATATGCTTCCATATGGGGAGTAAAATCGGCAGAATAATAATGATCGTAGCCGGTATGATTGGAAAAAATCGCCGTCGGCAACGGGCAGCATTGCACCTTCAGCGCCGAAATCACCGGCAAGGATACCGCCAGAGAACACCTGCCGAAACCGCAGAAATCGTTTATAACGGCGATCCGTTTTTGCAAATCTCTACGCATACACACTCCCCCCTTGCTTTTTTCCCTGCAACAGTATATAATAGTTTTGGTCTTATTAAAATAGTCAGAATAGGAGAAAAATATATAACCAGATGAAGGACGCAATCGAACAAGAAAGAAAAGAGCCGATCTATCTGCGGCTATACCGCAGAGTGCGTGACGATATCATCAACGGTTCTTATCCCTATCATACAAAATTGCCCTCCAAACGGACCATTGCCGATGAATGGGGCATCAGCACGATAACGGTTGAGCACGCTTACGCATTGCTGAGCGAAGAAGGATATATCGAGGCTCGGCAGCGAAGCGGATATTTCGTTATTTTTCGCAACGGAGAGGGCTTTACGCCCGCCGGAAATGATAATTCTGCTCTCCCCCCGCCGCCCGCATACAGTTTAACGCCGGACTTTCCGTTTTCGGTGCTTGCCAAGCGGATGCGGGGCGTTATAACCGACTACGGAGAAGCAATTTTAGAGCCCTCGCCCGGAAACGGAACGCCGATCCTGCGGGAAGCCTTACGGCAATATCTCGCCCGCAACCGGGGAATACACGCCGAAGCATCACAGATCATTATCGGCTCCGGAGCGGAATATCTTTATCATCTGATCGTTGGGCTTTTCGGCCGGGAGCACCATTATGCCGTTGAATCGCCTTGTTATCAAAAAATCGAGCAGGTTTACCGCAATGCCGGTCTGGAGCCGGAGCAGCTGCCCTTGGGGCAAGACGGGATCGAAAGCGAAGCGCTTTGGAGTTCTAAAGCCGATATCCTGCACGTTTCACCCTTCCGCAGTTTTCCGAGCGGCGTTACTGCAACGGTTTCCAAAAAACACGAATACCTACGTTGGGCAAGCCACGGAAAATATTTGATCGAAGATGATTTCGAATCGGAATTTTCGGTTTCCAGCAAGCCGGAGGAAACCTTATATTCCCATACCGATCAGAATAACGTGATCTATATGAACACCTTCTCCAAGACGGTTTCGCCCTCATTACGGGTTGGATATATGGTTTTACCGCCCCACTTAGCGGAAATTTTCAAAAAACGATTGGGATTTTATTCCTGCACGGTGCCCACTTTTATTCAATACGTTTTAGCAGAATTATTAACAAAGGGCGATTTTGAACGGCATATCAATCGGGTACGGCGAAAAAAAAGAAAGGGACTTTAAAAAATGCGATAGAAGTTTTTTGCTTCTATCGCATTTTATTATTCCGTATAAGGCGGACGGTCTTTGAGCGGTTGATAGGTTTCGGGATCCACCACCAGCCATGCATTGGGCAGGAAGCGCATACCGTCGGAATCAGAGCCGCTGGGATCATTCATAACGCCGCCCCGTTCCGTATAATAAAGAACGGTGGAGGAGCCGCCATCCAGATTTGCCGCATTATAGGCATTTTCTTCGATCAGCACGTCCTGCAGCTGCTTTATTGTTGCACCGACGGAGGTTAAAGAACGCCCGTCGATCACAACAAACAAAACCGTTCCGTCCCGGCGTTGCCCGATTGCGGTTCGGGGCGCAACGCCCCAGCCGCCGTTACCGGAAATCTCCGCCGGCACGCCGTTTATAATCAGAAAAGGGCGAAATTCAACGGCATCCCGCAGATTCAGACCTTCAATTTCGCTGGATCTATAACGACCCAGCACCAAAACGTTATCTTTATTAAAGCCAACGATATTGGCAATTCCGCCGGTTTCCTTCTGCAGGGTAACACCGTCTACCACCACTATTCCAATGGCCTTGCCGCCGTTTCCCCAACCGTTTGAATCCCCGAAACCGCCGGCATTGATCCCGGCAACGGCATTATAATCTTCGATCAGACGGGGAATTTTTTGGCCTTTGGTTCCAAAGTTTTCGGGAATTCCCAACCGCACCCAGGCAGGATTGGAAATCTCCATAACAAACCCGTTATAACCGCTTCCGCTGATCCTTTTGACCTTGATCTCATTGGCGTTGGGATCTACCTCGTTTTTATTATGATAAATGTCGTTGGCGTTGGTAAGATCATGAAGATCGGTTACTTTATTATTTTCCATCACCTTATCGATGGTTTCCTGATCGTAAAAGGTATAAGCATAGTATTTATGAGAAAGCGTTGTCATCGCAGAGGTAATCAGCAGCTCACGGAAGAAGCTGATCGGCCCATACAGCAAAAATGCACCGATCAATGTGCAAATCGTTAAGGTTGCCACCAGGCTGATCATATATTTCCCCCACGCACGCCGACAGGCACTTCTGAACCAATTGCCGAAACGCAAGAAAATATTCGGTTTTTTCAAACGCCGGGTGCTATGCCTCCGGTATCTTGATCCATTGCTCAATTCATTCACCTATCATAAAAAATTTGTACCCTACAATTATAATAGTATCCCAAATAGATGTCAATTGAATTCAAAAATTATTTGAAAAAAATTCATTTTTTTACTTTACAAAGGGAAAAACTTATGATATACTTTCAATCGTCGTTGGGATATAGCCAAGTTGGTAAGGCAATGGATTCTGACTCCATCATTCCGCAGGTTCGAGTCCTGCTATCCCAGCCAGAAAACGGCAGATTCCGCCAGGAATCTGCCGTTTTCAACTAAGTGCGCCTTACGGCGCGTGAAGTTTTCTTCGCAAGTGAAGTTATCCTGCGGATAGTGAAGTTTCTGCGGAAGTGGGTGGCGCACTTAACTTCACTTTGTGCGACAGCACAAAACTTCATTATGCCTTAGGCATAACTTCACATCGGCGTTAGCCGATACTTCACTTAAAACTGTAGTAAATACGGTGCCTCTGCACCGTATTTTTTCTTATCAGACAGCCATAATAGTTTCTATGAGGTGAGAAGATGGAATCAGTATGGAAAAAAACGGCGGAGGCTCCGCAATTCGATCCCTTATCCGGCGATCATAAAACGGACGTTCTGGTGATTGGCGGCGGGATCACGGGGCTTCTTTGCGCCTATCGGCTGCAAGGCGCCGGAATTGATACTATGTTAGTGGAGGCCGGCAGGATCTGCGGCGGTGTTACCCAAAATACCACCGCTAAAATTACCGCTCAGCACGGCTTGATTTACAACAAACTGATCCGGGATTTCGGCAAAGAAGCTGCCCGGAAATATCTGGAGGCGAATCTCCGGGCGATTCGGCAATACAAAGCGTTATGCCAAAGGATCGATTGCGATTTTCAAGAAAAGGATTCCTATATTTATTCTTTGGATGATCCGCAAAAAATCGAAACGGAATTGGAGGCATTGCATAAAATCGGCTATTCCGCAGAATTTTCGGATGATCTGCCTCTTCCCTTTCACACGGTGGGATCCGTGCGGTTTCGGCATCAGGCGCAATTCCACCCCTTAAAGTTTGCCTATCATCTGGCGAAAAATCTGAATATTTATGAAAACACCCGGGTTCTGGAATGGAAACCGGACGGCGTGACAACAGAAGCGGGGCAAATCAAGGCGGAAAAGATCATCGTTGCGACCCATTTCCCGTTTTTAAATAAGCACGGAAGTTATTTCTTGAAGCTTTATCAGGACCGCTCCTACGTTTTGGCTCTGCAAAATGCGCCGGAATTAGACGGAATGTTTTTAGATGAGGCAGAAGCCGGTCTCTCTTTTCGCAGTTATAAAGGGTTACTGTTGCTGGGCGGCGGCAGTCATCGCACCGGGAAAGCAGGCGGAGGATGGCGTGAATTATATGAAATTGCCGGCTGCAGTTATCCCGGTGCCCGGGAAGCCTGTCGTTGGGCAACACAGGATTGTATGAGCCTTGACGGTATTCCTTATATCGGTCCATATTCCAAAAACACGAAAAATCTCTACGTTGCCACCGGATTCAATAAATGGGGAATGACTTCGGCAATGGTTGCGGCAGAAATTCTGACGGATCAGATCCGGGGCAAAACGAATGAATATGCCTCGGTCTTTTCCCCCTCCCGCTCCATTCTGCATCCTCAATTGGCGATCAACTCCGGCGAAGCGATCCTGAATCTTTTAACCCCTACTGCGCCCCGATGCCCTCATCTGGGATGCGCTTTAAAATATAACCGGCAGGAGCATTCCTGGGATTGCCCCTGCCACGGTTCCCGCTTCACCGAAAACGGAATTCTTCTTGATAACCCCGCTAATGGAAATCTAAAGTAATAAACCGCCCTTGGGGCGGTTTTATTCTGAAAGGTTCATCCACTCCTCGGTGAGGGTATCCTGACGGCTGCGGAGCTCCTCCAGCTTTTGGCAGCATTCTCCCAAAAGCTGATAATCGGAGCCGGCATTTTCGAGTTTTTGGCTCCAATCCGTTATTTCTTCTTCAATTTGAGCCAAATCCCGCTCGATCCGGGAGATTGACTGCCGACGGGCGGCCTCTTTGGCACGATCCTCTTTGGATTTATAATCGGAATGAACGGCGGGTTCTTTCTTTTCTTTCAGAGAACCCGAAACGGACGGTTCTTCTTTCCAATAATCATCCAGACTTTTCAGCTCCTGAAGCCCGTTCGCCGTGAGCTTTAAGATCCGGGATGGAACGTGGGTGAGGAAATAGCGGTCGTGGGAAACGACGAGTAAATTACCGGAAAAATCCGCCAGGCTTCGCTCCACTTCCTCCCGGGCGAGGAGATCCAGATGGTTCGTGGGCTCGTCCAGCAACAGCGTATTGCATCGTTTCAGCATCAGATCCGCAAATTGAAAGCGAGCCCGCTCACCGCCGCTCAGGGTTCCCACCTTAAGCTCCACTTCCTCGCCCAAAAAAGAAACCTGCGCCAGCATCGACCGAAGCTGATGATTGTTTAAGAGAGGCCAGCGATCGCTGAGCTCCTGCAGAACGGTATTCTCTTCGTTTTGAAATTGCATTGCCTGATGGAAATAGCCCAATTGGATATTGGCGCCCCACCGGATACGCCCTTCTTTTGCGGGCAGCTCACCGGTCAGAACGGAAAAGAGGGTGGTTTTGCCGGTTCCGTTATCCCCCACGATGGCGATCTTTTCGCCCTTTTGCATCCGAAAGGTAAGGTGTTCAAACAGTTGATGATCCTCCCCTACCGCCACCGAAAGATCCCGGCATTGCAGCACGTCGTTTCCGCCCCCGATATCCACCGAAAACTTCAGATGCAGCCGGCGTTCTTCGTTTTTGGGGCGCTCGATCCGTTCCATTTTTTCCAATTGCTTGCGGCGGCTTTTTGCCATCGCCGAGGTGGACGCCCGTACCAGGTTCCGATCGATATAGTCCGTTAACTTTGCAACCTCTTTTTCCTGCTTATCAAAAAGCCGCTCCTGCTCTTTGAGCCAAAGGGCTTTTTGCTCCTTAAACGCAGTATAGTTGCCGGGATAGGAGCGGATTTTCCCATTCTCCATATCCCAAATCTCCGTTACACATTGATCCAGGAAAAAACGGTCGTGGGAAACGAGGATCACCGAGCCTTTATAAGCCTTTATGTAATTTTCCAGCCAGGAAAGAGTGCGAAAATCCAGATGGTTGGTAGGTTCATCCAAAAGCAACAGATTGGGCTGCTCCACCAAAAGCTTACAGAGGGCAAGTCGGGTCATCTCGCCGCCGGAGAGATCCTCCACCTTCATGGAAAGATCCCAGCCGGCAAAGCCCATTCCGTTCAAAACCGTTTGGATCCGATAATCGATGCTATAAGCATCCGTTGCATCAATAACGGCCTGCAGGCGGGCATATTCCGCCGGTGAAGCGGCGGGCAGCTTTTCAATGGCATCCAAGCCCTCCTGCACCACGCTACGCAATTCATCCATAATGCTCAAGCAACCGGATAGACCGCTATTCTGGCGCAGATAGCCGATCCGGGTTTTGGGATGCAGATAACGCTCACCGGACGTTTCCGGCAAGGAGCCCGCCAGCACGTTCAAAAGGGTGGATTTCCCGGCGCCGTTACTGCCGATCAGCCCGATCACACAGCCCTCTTCGCATGTGACGGTAACCTCATCGATCACACGCCGTTCGCCGAATTCCACCACTAAATTTTTCAGGGAAGCAATGGTCATTCAGAACCTCCGAAAACATTTTATTCTTTTATTATATCATTTTCCCGGTCTTTTTCAATCATTTCTTTTAAAGCCGCCAAAGCCTTATCCAAACCGCCCACCTCATCGATAAGACCCTCTGCCACCGCCTCTTCGCCGCTGAGGATGGTTCCCACGTCCCCCGCCATTTTCCCCACCGAAAGAATCAAGAGCATTAATTTTTCCGGGGAGATGGTGGAATGGGCTTCAATAAAGCGGCAGATACGGTTTTGCATCGCCTCGATGGCACGAAAGCTCTGGGAAACGCCGATCACCGTGCCGGTGGCACGAACGGGATGCAACAGCATCGTTGCCGTTGAGGCGATAAAGGATCTTCGGGCGGCGCATGCCAGCGGCACGCCGATGGAATGCCCTCCGCCCAATACCAACGATACCGTTGGCGTTTTCATCGATGCGATCAATTCCGCAATGGCTAACCCTGCTTCCACATCGCCGCCCATCGTGTTCAGAAGGATCAAAATCCCTTTCACCTCCGGGTCCTCTTCCATTGCAACCAAAAGAGGTAAAATATGCTCATATTTGGTGGTTTTATTCTGCTCCGGCGCAATAAAATGACCCTCGATCTGCCCGATGATCGTTAGCACCCGGATATCGCTCCGGGTTTCTGCCAAGCCGAATTCAAGCAGCTCTTCTGCCAGGCTTGAACGATTTTCTTCATCCATTTTCACGGTTTCACTCCCTTCTTTTTTATTAGGATGAACCGTTTTTTTAAAAAAATAATTTTTTCGAAAAAAGTGTTGACAAAAGAGCCGGTTTAGAGTAAAATATCAACGTTGCTATGGCGGTATAGCTCAGTTGGCTAGAGCATGCGGTTCATACCCGCAGTGTCATTGGTTCGAATCCTATTACCGCCACCAATGGCCCGATGGTCAAGCGGTTAAGACACCGCCCTTTCACGGCGGTATCACGGGTTCGATTCCCGTTCGGGTCACCATTTTTGGGAGTTTAGCTCAGCTGGGAGAGCATCTGCCTTACAAGCAGAGGGTCAGCGGTTCGAGCCCGTTAACTCCCACCAAATAAGTCGCCGCCCAATCGGGTGGTGATTTTTTTATTCATTTTGAATAAGGGATTCTTTTATGCAAAATACTTGACAAGCATTTTCAAATAGTGTATCATAGAGTGGCTCCGAATTCGGAACCAATCCTGGCCCGATGGTCAAGCGGGTAAGACACCGCCCTTTCACGGCGGTATCACGGGTTCGATTCCCGTTCGGGTCACCATTTTTTGGGAGTTTAGCTCAGCTGGGAGAGCATCTGCCTTACAAGCAGAGGGTCAGCGGTTCGAGCCCGTTAACTCCCACCAAAACAAAAATCCTATCGAAAGATAGGATTTTTGTTTTGTATTATTCATTATTCATTATTCATTTTTCATTATTTATCATCCCTTTTCAAAGCCGACCAGCAAGCCGCCTTTTTCCGCATAGAAGCTGCAAAGGCCTCTCAATTTATGGATCTCGATCTGAACCGATTGGAATTTCTCTTTGATCATTTCCTTCAGTTGAAATGCCGCAGTTTCATTTTGGCAATGACCGATGCTCACCTTGCCTTTTTGAAATCCGAGAAGCTTCAG
Source organism: uncultured Eubacteriales bacterium (assembly GCA_964541385.1). Lineage (GTDB taxonomy): Bacteria > Bacillota > Clostridia > Oscillospirales > QAKW01 > QAKW01. The sequence goes on from CAZIQE010000144.1 coordinate 9,139, forward strand.
GTCGTTTATTATGGTTTCAAGAGAGCGGGCTTCCCCCCGGCACTTATGAGTTGCTTCAAGCGTTCCTTCATCGCTTGCTTTCCCGACAATGCAGATGCCGGCAAGGCCTGCAATTTTGGCAATGATCGGCGATACTCTGCCGTTATTGGCAAAGTTCTTGAGTGATTTCAACATAAAGACCAGACCGGTATGCTTGATATAGTTTTGAATGTTTTTGCAGATTGCATCATAATCCATACCGTCTTTTACATATTCTTCTATCTTATGGACAATCAACGTGATTTCTGCTCCTGCCGAAAGGGTATCAAGGACAAAAACACGCTTATCCTCGTTTTCCAATTCATAAAGCTGCTTTGCGATATTGGCGGAATTATAACTGCCCGAAAGACCGCTGGTTAAGGTCACGCAAATGATATCGTCAGCATCACCGAACGCCTCCAGCCAATCGCCCGGATTCGGGCAGGAGGTTTGCGAACGGTCTTTATACTTTTGGAAGAAATCCGCCATTTCTTCCACATCAAGATTTTTATCATCCACAAATTCCCGTTCCGCAGTAATGATTTTCAACGGTGAATAAGCAAAATCTGCATAATCGAGTGACATAATATCGGCAGAGGAATCCGATACAATTCTTAATTTTCTCATTGGTGATGCTCCTTTTTGATGTAATCAACATAGTTATAATTACTGTTTTTGCTGCGCTCCGACATTGCCGCATAAATCTTACCGTGCAGATCGGCGGTTTTCTCTTTTGCGTTATCGCCCTCGGGATAAAAGGGGCCGTCGATATAAACCTTCATCATCGGGCGCTTATATAATTTTGCCTTGCGGTATGTAACGGTCATTGCGAAAGCAGGCTGATCAAATTTCACCGGAAATTTGAATGAGGTATCGGGGAACGGGCGGATGCCGGTATAATACTCCCAAACGTGCGCTTCGGGATAAATTACAATGGGGTGCCCTTTTCGGAGCCTTTGCTCCATTGCCTGATTCAGTTCCTTCATTCCGTGCAAGGAATTATGAATGGGCAATGCGCCTAAAAAGGGCAGGATCCTGCCGATGAACGGAATGCCGTAGTTAGCCTCGCTGACTACCGTATAAATTCTTTTCGGCAGCACGCAGAGTGCCGGGATAAAAACGTCGCCGACGGGCTGGGTATGGTTCCCATAAATAAAGAAGCCGCCCTTCATCCCTTTTATATTTTTTCTGCCCGATATCTGCATATGCAGAAATATTCTGCAATAAGCACCGCCGAAAATAATCGCCAATCCATAGATCAGACCGGACAAAAAACGGGATACCAAATCCGTGCGCACCCATTTATAATCATCGGGCAAATTAAAATTCTGATTTGCACTTTGCTCGAAATCATCGGCGAACGAGGAATAATATCTTACTTTTTTCATAGGGCTTCTTTCCAACCGGCGATATCCGAGCGATCGAAGGTGTAAGTCAATTCCTTTCCGTAAACGCTCTCGTAGCAATTCTTTTTAAGGGTATAGTCCATCATACCGAGTGCCTCGGTGTTTTCCTTAACGGTTTTGCCCGGGTCGGGATATAACACGTCTAAAATATGAAGGACGTATTTGACCTTTTTAAACTCGGCAGTATCATCCTCCGCAAGATCCACGATCTCAACGAAGCAGGATATGATCGGCACGTTCAGCTTGGCGGCAAAAAAATACGCACCGTTTTTCGGCGGACGGGGCTTGCGGTAATTAAACCACATTTCCTGCTCGGGATATAAAAGAATGGCGTGCTTTTTATCCACCAATCGCTCTTTTAAAACAGACAGAAAATCCCTTGCCAGATAGCGTGGATCGCTTGAAATGGGAATCGTATCGGCATAGTTCATAATATATCCGATCATCCCGGTCATGGCAAAATTGGAGGTTTGGCTGATGATGCCGAGCTTCCTTCTGCCGAGTGCATTCGTTAAATGGCGAATCACGGTATTTTCAAGCGGATTAAAGTGGTTGCTGGTGATCAGCACGCCGCCTAAATCCTTCGGAATCTTTTCAAGCCCGATTATTTCAGTATTTTTATTAATGATTCTTGTTGCCGTTTTGGCAAGAAAAACGCCGAATGCGGTTTTGATCTTAAAGGTTAAACCGTTTCTGTTTTCAAGATAGGCATCCGTTATTTTTCTGCTTTGCGCGGCTGTGAGCACCGGATCGTTCAATTCCACCTTATGATGAAACTGACCGCTTTCGGCAAAGGTTTTAATATTCTCTATAACAGCCCTTCGGTTATCGCCAATAATCATAATCGGATTTTCACTCCCGCTTCAAAAAGCTTTTTAAACGTGATTTCGTTATCGGGGATTTCGGAGCCTTTGCGAATAAGCAGCTCCAGGCATTCTTGATCTGCCTTTTTCTTTTCCTCGGAATAAGCGGCCTTAAATGCCTTTATTTCATCCAGATAGCAGCTCTCCTCGGCATAATGCCAAAATACGTCCCCGTACTGAACGCCGTCGTAGCACCAGGGCTTTGAGAAAAGGTTATAGTGGATCAGATTGGTTGATGCAAGGGGCGGCTTTGCATCGTTTGGCATCGTATCCCAAGAGGCATCCAGATAATAAATCTTTCCGTTGCACATAGCGTTGAGATAGTCTTGATCGGGGGCGACACTATCGAAATGATACGTATTCAAAAGATTCAGGAAATGCCCCTCTAAATCAACCTCCCGCATCTTTTTAAGGTTCATAAGTAAAACGCCCGAATTGATATATTCGTGTTTTTCTACGCCTACGGCATTTTCCGTATATGCAACAAGCGGCGGTATATCGGCGATGGATAAATCTCTGCAGGCGCCAAGCAGATTGTCGCCGATTTCAATATCATATAAATCCGCCACGTCGGAGGTCAGGACAACGTCGCTATCGATGTAAATGCCCTTATCATACTGTGGAAACATTGCAGGGATAAATAAGCGGAAATAGATCGTCAGCGTGAAATAATCGCAACGAAGGCGATTGCTCATACGGTCGTCTAAGGCATCAAAATTGGCTTTCATCGGAGTGAGCTCAATTTTAAAGTTTTCGGTTTCAAGCGACTTTAATTTTGCGGCATTGGCATCGTTCAGATCCTGATAAAGAACGATGGCTCTATACTGTCTTTCGGGATTTGCATTTTTGATCGCAGAATGAAGCGCCACAGCCAAAAAAGGCGCATAACCATCGTCAATGGAAAAAAAGATAGGGATTTCTCGATTCATTTCAGTTGCTCCTTACATTCTTTTAAAATATCGTCAAATTCAAAAATCCTGAGTTCGTTATGTAATTCTTCGGTCTGCCACGGCTTAATGGTAACGGCGTGGAAAAACGGCAAAAACCGGAAAAAGGTTGTGAAGTGCTTAAACACGGTATCGGGATGTATTTTCCCCTGGGCATTATACCTTGCGGGAGCCTTCCTTTTCACCGCCAGCTTATTGAGCGCCGATTGATCCGGCATAAACATCTTTTTATCCCGGCACATCGTTCTGCACTTTGCAAAAAGTCCGCTTTTCCGGATGTTTTGCATATTCATCAGCAGCACGCCGGAGTTGAGATAATTATGCTTCAGGATATTGCCGAAAAACCATTTTCCGTATCGGTCGGGCACACCCATAATCTCAATATCGGAAAGATCGGAATCATAAAAGTCTTTAAATTCTCTGCGGCAGAGAACGTCGGTATCAAGATATAAAATCCGATCGGGAATCTCGGGGATCAAATCCGCAAAGAGCCTTAACATACAAAGCGGCGTAAACCGTGTGGTCATATTGGCAAGCGGCAGATAGATTTTAAACTTTTCGCTGATATCGATCCGCTTCACCTGATGATTTCCTTTAGCCGATAAGGCTTCTTGCAGTTTTTCGGCAAAGCTCTGCGAAATTGCCATATGCTTGCCGACGCTTGCAGTTAAAATATAAATGCAAAGGTCTTCTTGGGTATGTTTGCAAAGCGAAAGCGCAGACATAGAGAGACCCCCGCAAACGCCGTTATCGCCGCAGAACAGGATATTCAATGGATTCCACCCCCTTCCGGGATCTATTATAGCTGAAATAATTTAAGAAGTAAATCTATGGATCAAAGAACGGTCTCTATGATTAAAATTGCACTCGTAGAATGATTCTACGATTCGGAGAGTACGTAAAAAACGCCCCGCTTCAAACGAAGCAGAGCGTTAAAAATCAGTTGATTTTTGGTTTTTTAATAAAAGACCATAGGATGATCACAATTTGACCGATAATTCCCAAAATATAAATAAGGGCAACGTTAATATCAAAAAATAAAAAGGTTGTATGGATGGCAAAAAGGATCGACCACATCAATGCAGAGATGATCAGATAGTTTCTGTGCGGATTGAACCAGACGGAGTTAAAGACCAATTTGACGATCAATGCAATCGGGATCGCATAGGCAAAATATAACCATTGGAAGGTGGTTTTTCTGATAATAAGCGTTGTGATGATAAAGGCAAAAAATGCGATAAACCAAACGATACTTTCGGAAATATAGGCGATCACTCTGCGATTATACCGGGCTTCCTTGCTCTTGTTTTCTTTCACCGCTTCCTCGATATTTTCCGGTCTCACCAGATAGTCCAGAGAAACGCCGAATAAATCTGCAATTTCAACAAGCACGGAGATATCCGGCGAGGACTCGGCTCGCTCCCACTTTGAAATGGTTTTATCGGAATAATGAAGTTTTTCGGCAAGCTCCATTTGCGTCATATTATTGAGAAGCCGCAATTCGGTAATGTTTTTTGCAACTATATTTTTTATTTCTTCCACGGCGTTCCCTCCTATACTTTTAACTATTATATAGTAAGATTGGGAATTTTGCAAGTGCTTAATTTCGACAAAAAACCGCCAACAGTTCGTTGGCGGTTTTTTATTTAAAATTCCAGTAAAAAGTCTACGGAGAATTCAAGCTCATTGAGCTGATAGGCAGGAGCCAACTGGGGACCGCAGGAGCCGCTGCCGATGCCACTCATTTTGCCGTCCAGGCAAAGAACGGTATAGGGAGCCTTTTCCAGCTCGAAATCGTGCGCCTTTGCGGCAAGCTCTTCCTGGGTGAAGCAGGAAGCATTGAAAGAGAACGGCGCCGACAGAGCCGAAGCTTTAAGTCCGCCTAATTCTACCCATTGCGTACCCCAATGGCTCATATTCTCCTGGGGCTTGATGAAGGGCTCATAGGCATCCGCAGAATGGCTGAAAATTCCGTAGCGCTCCGCCTGCCGGAAATCTGCATAACTGCCGCCGGGGCCATAGCCCAGATACCGCACGCTGCTGTATTTTTTGGGGTTCAGGAACATTCGCACCCCAAATCGGGGCAGCCACGGAAAGGCAGGATTCCGTTTCACATCCAGCTTCACCCGAACATTCCCTTTTCCGTCGACAGTATACGTGGCGGTAAAGGTAAAGGCGTTTTGCAGAAAGATGGGAGCCGCTCCGATAAAGGTGCGGATCACCGCACCGGTTTCGGTCTGATCCACCTTCGTTTCATAGGGGCGGTAGATCAGCCGATCATAGCCGGCCTTTTTCCAAATCAATTTGATCTTTCGGTCATTATCGATCGGCGCACGCCAAGCGTTATATTCCATCGGGCGGCAGAAGAGCTCTTCCCCTTCCCGCTTCATCCCGCTGAAGGTGCCCCGGCGTTTGGAATAGGTATAGCAGAAATCGGCGCCGGTGAGGATCACCTCATCATCGTCTTCCTTCACTGCGACCGAACCCTCTGCAGGAACATAAGCCGCCGGGCTGAAGGGCTTCAATTCCGTTTCATCAAAGCCCAGCTCATAGCCCGCTTCCGCCCATGGCTTTCCGTTCTTTTGCCGCAGAATGAACCGCAGGACACAGCGACCCTCGGGCGCATCGGGCAGATCTAATTTAAACGTGGCGGTGCCGTGGGGAGCCACGTCCAAATCGCCCAGCTCCCCTTCGGCATAGGCAATGCCATCGCAAATCGCCTCATAGGCAACGGTGCAGACCTCTTTCAGGTTCAGAAAATCCAGATAGTTTGTTACCTGCCAACGGTTGCCCTCCAAATGGGTGAACCGGGCGGGGCGCATAACGTTTTTATGCTCCAGAACGCCGGGAGAAGGACGGCGATCCGGATAAACCAGACCATCCACGCAGAAATTACCGTCGTGGGGGAATTCACCGTGGTCGCCGCCATATAAAAAGCCTTTTTCGCTTTGGATGGCGTGGTCGCACCATTCCCAAACGAAGTTCCCGAAATAGCCGGGATGCCGTTGCATACATTGCCAATAATCCTCCAAATCACCGGGGCCGTTGCCCATGGCGTGGGCATATTCACAAAGCATATAGGGCAGAATACCGCCGGACTGATCCTCGGCAGGAACCATCTCATAACCGCGAATACCGAGATCCTTCGCCAGATCATCGGCAAAATAATCGTCGATCCTTTCGATCGGCATATACATTCTGGAAAAGACCGAAACGTTGGAAAAATCCGGTTCAAAGCCTTCCCAGATCTCGCTGGTGCGCTCATGGTGGCGGGGGCGGGAGGGATCCCGCTCTGCCATATAGGCAAGCTCCGCTTCGGCACCGGGACCCCAGCCGGATTCGTTGCCGGTGGACCATAGGATCACGCAGGGGCGGTTTTTATCCCGCTCCACCATCATTACGGCTCGATCCAGAAAGCTTTCTTTAAACGCCTGAGAATTGGCAAGGTAGGGGTACATCAAACGGGATTCGCCCTCTGCATTCAAAAGCCGGTTACATCCGTGCGTTTCAACGTCCGCCTCATCGATCACGTAAAAGCCCAGCTCATCGCAAAGCTCGTAAAAATAGGGCGCATTGGGATAATGGCTGGTGCGGATGGCGTTAAAGTTATGCTGTTTCATCTGATAAAGATCCGCTAAGATCTCATCGAAGGACACCGTAGCACCGCCGGTGGGACTGCTGTCGTGGCGATTGGTTCCGTGCATTTTTACGGGAACCTCGTTGATATAAAACACGCCCTTTTGAATCTTGATGTCCCGGAAGCCCACCTTGGTGGAAATCACCTCGTTGGGGCTTGAGAGGATCAGCCGATAGAGATAGGGATCCTCGGCGTTCCAGAAATGAACGTTCTGCAATTCTTCCCTGATCTGCTTTTCGGCGTTGCCCGCCGCCAACACGTTGCCGGCGGCATCCTCCAGGCGATACGCCACCTCACAGCCTTCCAGCTCAACGGTCAGAGAGGCGGTTTGATCGGCAATATTGCAGGCGGTTTTCACAAAGAAATCCCGCAGATGGGTTTGGGGGCGGTAGAGCAGATAAACGTCCCGGAAAATCCCGCTGAAGCGGAATTTATCCTGATCCTCCAGATAGGAGCCGTCGCACCATTTTAAAACAATCACCGTCATCTGATTGGCGCCGTTATGGACAAAATCGGTAATATCGAATTCGTGGGTACAATGGGAAACCTGGCCATAGCCCACAAATTTTCCGTTGATATAGAGATAGAAGCAGCTGTCTACCCCTTCAAAGTTCAGATAAGTACGCATCTCCCCTGCTTTGACCTCGAATTGCGTTTTATAAACGCCGCAGGGGTTCTCGATCGGCACGTAGGGCGGATCAAACGGGAACGGATAATTCACGTTGGTATATTGGATCTGATCGTAGCCCTTCATCTGCCAGCAGGAAGGAACCGCCAGTTTATCGTAGACAGCGGAATCCCCCTCTTCCCACGGTGCCTCTTTCAAATCCCGCACAGAGGGATAATATTTAAAATCCCACTCGCCGTTCAGCAATTGAAAACGGCTGGATGCCGAACGCAGACACGCCTCCCCTGCCTCGGTCTCGTTGGCGCAGGGCACGTAATAGCTCCGGTTGGGACAATTTCCGATATGCAGAACCTTTTCATCTTCAAAATAGTTTTTGAGGATCATTTTTGATCTCCTTCATTTTTTTGTTTTACTTATTATATTCTAAAATGAATAAAAAATCAATAACCGTTTGCCAAAAACAGTATATCATTGAAAAAATTGAGATTTGTGGTATAATTGATTCGATAAAGAAAATTCCGGTTTGACGAGGACAACCT
>CAZIQE010000145.1:0-8901 GCA_964541385.1 uncultured Eubacteriales bacterium
TCTTTTGAAGCCTGTTTTTTCAATCGCAAGATCGATCATCGTGCGCTCCGGCTTCCCGATGAAAATCGGCATACGTCCGGTTGCATTGCGAAGCATTGCGGCAACAGAACCGCAATCAGGAACAAAGCCGTACCAGGTCGGGCAAACCCAATCCGGATTGGTTGCAATATAATCAACACCACGGTTTAATAAAATACAGGCATCCTCCAGCTTTTGAAAACAAAGCTCTGTATCAAACCCCATAACCAGGCATTTGATATCATCCTCTAATTTATCGGTAATTTTTAACTGATATTCTTTTAATTCATCCTTTAAAGCCTGCGTTCCGAATACGTATAATAAATTGTTTGGATGCGTTTTTTGCAAATACAATGCGGTTGCCTGGGCTGAAGTTGTGAAATCCCATTTTTCGGCATTGATCCCCATTGAACGGAGTTTTTCAATATATTTATGGACACTTTTAGAGCTGTTATTTGTTAAATACATTGCTCTGCCGCCGATGGATTTAACGTAGTCTAAAAAATCAAGAGTTCCGTCAAAAAGCTCCTGATCCAGATAAATGGTTCCGTCCATATCCAATAAAAATAGTTTCTTTTCTGATAATTTCATCATTCGTTTCCCTTTTTACGGCAGCATCCGCATTGAAAAAAGCCTTCTAATTGCAATTCAAATTGATCCTGATTCCTATGAAAACCAACATATTTTGCCAATTTCTCGTATTTAGATGACAAGTATACAACCTTTACACCTTGAATGTCCATCATATTGAGAATTGCACGGCATAAACCGTCCAGCATAAGGATATCGCCGTTAAAACCGCTGATATGCAGGATCCTTCCTTCATCGTGATCATATTGAAAAACAGCACTATTCACGATATTTCCCTGCTCAACGGTTGCGATGATATGATACTTTTCATTTGGCGTTATATGCGCTTCTTCGCAGATTTTTTCAGCGATAGCCGGATCGGTCACTTTTTTTATTTCAATCATAAGTTTTCCTTTAAACTATTTTTCTTAATAGTATCAATTTCCATGGTAAAAGTCAATCGGGAAATAAAAAATAAGCAACAAACAAGCCGTTTTTGAATAGAATTCATCTGGGGTGATTAATGTGTTGTTTCCGCTTGAGTATTTTTTAGACCGAACGATTTTTTTAATGCTTTATCTTTCCGGCGGTGCGACTTTTCCGAAACCGCTCAGCGCCGCAGAAGAGCGTTATTATCTGGAACAATATTCAAAGGGCGATCCGGAAGCCAGAAACGTTTTGATTGAGAGAAATTTGCGTTTAGTTGCACATATTGTGAAAAAGTATTATGCTGCCGCCGACAATCAGGAAGACTTAATTTCAATAGGAACGATCGGGTTGATCAAAGGTGTAACCACCTTTGATCAAAGCAAGGGATCCCGTTTGGCTACTTACGCTGCAAGATGCATTGAAAATGAAATTTTAATGCATTTCAGAAATCAGAAAAAACATCAAAATGACGTTAATATCAGCGATCCGATTGAAACAGACGGCGACGGCAATGCTCTGACTTTTCTGGACGTTGTTTATGAAGATGAACATTTTGCGGAGGATCTGGATTTAAAAATCAACAGTAAAAAGCTTTATCAATTACTGGATCAGCTTCCGGATCGTGAGCGTGAAATCTTGATTATGCGGTACGGATTATACGATACTCTGCCGCTCACGCAAAAGAAGGTGGCGGAAAAATTAGGAATTTCCAGAAGTTACGTTTCACGAATTGAATCTAAAGCAATTGATCGATTAAAAAAATTGTATTAAAAATAAGATAAACACCGCAATGAAAAAACATTGCGGTGTTTATCTTATTTTGAAATTAATGTGCCGCTGCCGCCATTGAAGGTGGGCAAGATCGCAAGTATGATTTGGTGTTCTTTTGCAAGCTCAACACACTTTTTCTGCAAAACGCCGCAGCCGCAATCGCATATTTTCAGCATCGTATCATAATCGATTTTTTCATATTTAACGGCATCCTTCGATCTTCTGGGATCTTTATCAAAAACGCCGTCTACGTCTTTATAAAACTGGCATCCGTCTGCCTTCAGTAAAACAGCCAAAGCCACAGCCGAGGTATCGCTCCCTCCCCTGCCTAACGTTGTGATCTCGGAATCGGAAACCCCTTGAAACCCGGTGATAACCAAAGTTTCACCCTGATTCAGATAATTCCGGATCCGCTCTTCGTTAACTGAAAGGATCGATGCGTTTCCATGATCAAACGTTGTTTGAATATCCGCCTGAAATGCATTTAAAGAACGGGCTGAAACCCCGATTGAATTCAATGTAATGGCAAGGAGAGCGGCGGAGATTTGTTCGCCGCTTGCGATCAACGCATCCCGTTCTCTGGGATCAGGATCATCGGTAATTTCGGAAATTTTTTCTAACAGCTCGTCTGTTGTATTCCCTTGAGCTGAAACAACTGCGATTACCTGATCGCCCTTTTCAACTTGACTTTTTATAATAGAGGCAACATTCAATAAGCAAGCTCGATCAGCAACGGAAGTTCCTCCGAATTTTTGAATGATTAAAGCCATAATTACCCTCCAAAAGCAAAAATATCACTCAAAACAACCTATGTTTAACTGCGTTCTTTGGCTACCGGTTTTACGCTGATCACGCCGCTTAATTTTTCTAATTCGGATAATAGAATGTCCATACCCATTTCCATTTTAACAGTATTAAACGAGATAAATACCGGCGCAATGCCGTTCATCGGCATATTCTGGTTGATGGTTAAGATGCTGGCACCGGCAGAAGAAAGAACCGAGAGCACGCGGGAAAGTGCGCCCACCTCGTCGTTAAGATAAAAAAGGATCGTTATGATGTTTTGCTTATCCTTTTCAACAAAAACGTGAACGCTGTCTTTATATTTGTAAAAAACGCTTCTGGAGATTTTGGTAGCTTTTGTTGCTTCATAAACGGTTTTGCATTTGCCGGTTTTTAATAATCGTTTTGTTTCGATCACCTTTGAAAAAATTTCCGGGAGCACGTTTTTATCAATTAAATAATATTCTTGATTCATATGTTTGTCCTTTTATTAATAAGAATTATAAAAATATTAACACAAGCAGGAAAAGTTTTCAAGTTAATTTAAATAATCTCTTTTTTTTATTCCGTATTTGTGTTATAATACCAAAAAAGAGCGGAGGAATAAAATATGCTATCGGAACGTGATTACAAAAAAATCCACTTTTTAATACAAATATTATACCTGGCCGTTTTCGCATTGATCGCTTATTTTTGCTTTAATTATATATTAGGGGCTGTTGCGCCGTTTATCATTGCATTGGTTGCTTCCGTTATTGTTGAACCGATCGTTCAACGCTTGGTTCATAAGTTGAAATTTCCCCGTCCCGTTGCCAGCACGATCTGTATGGTGATTTTGCTCCTATTTGTGATATTGATCGGAATCATTCTTTCCCGCACGATTTGGAGCGAAGGCAAACAGATCATTGAAAATATTCCTTCGTATATCCGCTCGATTTTGAATTCTGTGCGAGAATTATCCGAAAGCAACTCCGGGCTGATGGCATTCGTGCCGGATGATGCCGTGGATCATATTTTAGACACTCTGTATAATATCGATTATTCGCAATTGGTTCCCCAGATTGTAAACGGTTCTGTCGGCAGTTTGATTTTAGGCTATGCCGGAAACGTGGTAACCTATATCCCGAATGCTTTGATCTTTTTTATCGTCACCGTGGTTTCCAGCATTTTTATGTCCGTTTCTTTCCCGGTGGTGAAGGGATTTATTCTGCGCCAATTCAAACCCAAACACCGAAGCTTGATTATTGAAATCAAAAAAAATCTTTTTTCCACGATTGGCCAGTATTTGCGCTCCTATTCCCTGCTTTTATTGCTGACTTTTTCCGAGCTTTTGATCTTCTTCTTGATTTTTCAGTTCAAACCGGCGCTTCCTTTGGCTCTCGGCATCGCATTGGTTGATATTTTGCCGGTTTTAGGGATCGGGACTATTTTGATTCCCTGGTCTTTAATCTCATTACTCACCGGCGAACCCTGGCGGGCTTTAATCCTTATTTGCATATATATCGTTTTAACCATTGTCCGCCAGATTATGGAGCCCAAGATCATCGGCGATCACGTGGGGCTTTTGCCGATTGTAACGCTGTTTTGCATTTGGGTCGGCTTAAAGCTATTCGGCTTTGGCGGATTCTTTATCGTTCCTATAGCCGTTGTTATTCTGAAAAACCTGCAGGAGGCCGGTAAAATTCATATTTGGAAGGAGAAAGGTGAATAAAATGGATTTTAAAGAAAAATTTTGCGCCCTATACCGTTCCGCCATTAAACGGGAGGGCGCCGAAGAATTATTGGAATATCTTTTGGGAAACGCATCGGATTTCTTCACAGCCCCTGCCAGCACCCGTTTCCACGGAAATTACCCCGGCGGTCTTTGCGAACATAGCTTAAACGTTTATCGATGCTTAAAAGAATACTTGTCCCGCCCATACACAAAGCAGCTTTTTTCCAATGAATATAGTGAAGAGAGTATTGCGATTGTATCTTTATTGCATGATCTTTGCAAGGTAAACGTTTATAAAACCTCTATGCGCAATGTTAAAAATGAAGCCGGCGTTTGGGAAAAGGTGCCTTATTATGAATTTGATGATAACCTTCCCTACGGGCACGGCGAAAAAAGCGTCTATATCATCGGCGGTTTTATGAAGCTGACCCGTGAAGAGGCGTTTGCAATTCGTTATCATATGGGCTTTTCCGAAGAAAAGGATATTCGAAACTGTTCCAAAGCCTTTGAAATGTATCCCCTTGCCTTTGCACTTGCAACAGCCGATATGGAGGCTTCCCTTTATCTGGAAGAAAAACGATAAAATATGCACCCCAAAAGTGTCTGAGTTTTGGGGTGCATATCTTTATTTTATTTCATTTCTGATTTTAAAAATTGCCTGAGAAACAGAGGATACCTTAATAATCTCGATTCCGTCAACTTGGGAGTTGAATCGGTTTCGGGCAGGAATCATAATGCGCTTAAAGCCTAATTTATGCGCCTCTTTAATCCTTTTTTCAATAAACGATACGGCTCTGATCTCGCCGGAAAGCCCGATCTCACCAACTGCAATTAAATCGCCCGGCATTTCGAAATCGGAAAATCCGGAGGAAATGGCTAAAACGATTGCCAGATCGGCGGCTGTTTCCAAAACCTTAAAACCGCCCACAACGTTCACGTAGGCATCCTGATTATAAAGGGTGAAATTTGCCCGCTTTTCTAAAACGGCAATCAGCAGAGCCATTCGGTTATAGTCGATACCGCTCGCCATTCTTTTGGGAACCGGATATCCGGTTTTCGATACCAACGCCTGAATTTCCGCCAATACCGGACGGGTTCCTTCCAATAGACAGGTGACGCAAGTGCCGGGAACGTTTTCCGGGCGTCCCTCCAAAAACATTTTGGAGGGATTTTCCACCTCAACCAGACCTTGATTCTGCATATCAAAAACGCCGATCTCATTGGTGGAACCAAACCGATTTTTAACGGTTCTCAGGATACGGTGATTTAAATTCTTTTCTCCTTCAAAATATAAAACGGTATCCACCATATGCTCCAGAATTTTTGGTCCCGCCAGGGCGCCTTCTTTTGTTACGTGACCGATGATAAATACGGTGATCCCCTGCTCCTTGGCAAGATGCATAAACGCCGAGGTGGCTTCTTTGATTTGAGAAACACTACCCGGGGTGCCGGAAACGTTATCGCAATTCATCGTCTGGATGGAGTCCACGATCAAAACGTCCGGCTGGTTCAAGCTGCATACGCCCAGTATCGATTCCACGTTGGTTTCACAGGCAAGATATAAGTTTTCGCTATCAACACCCAATCGCTCTGCCCGCAGTTTGATCTGGCTCATCGATTCTTCGCCCGAAACGTAAAGAATGCTTTTATTCTGCCCGATATTGGCGCAGATCTGAAGCATCAGCGTGGATTTTCCGATCCCGGGATCTCCCCCCACTAACGTTAGAGAGCCGAAAACCAATCCGCCGCCCAAAACCCGATCCAATTCTTTAAAACCGGTGGAAAAACGCAGCTCGCTGCCGCCTTTAACTTCATTGATTTTTTTGATCTCAACTGTTTTGGAACCGGAGGCGGTGTTCCCCCTCCCCTTTTCCTGAACGCTCTGCTCTTCAAAGGTATTCCACTCCCGGCATTGGGGACATTGACCATTCCATTTCGGGCTTTCGTATCCGCAATTGGAACAAACGTAGATTTGCTTAATTTTGGGCATTGTTTTTTTCCTGCCTTTTGAAAAGTCTTTTCTATATATTACCCTTTTTTACTTTCAAAGTCAATCAATACCTTTGCGATCTGCTCTGCCAGCTTGAACTGGTAATCCTCCGTTTTTAGTTTTTCCAATTCCTGCGGATTTGAGAGAAAGCCGCATTCAATCAAAATACCCGGGTTTTCAATATGAGAAAACAGATAAACGTTTTTCGGAATCTCTTTAATACTTTTGGGATTTTCTGCCTGCAACGTATTGTTAATGGCTTCTTGCATCTTAAGTGCCAATTCCTTTGAAGCTTCATCTCCGGAGCGAAAAAAGACGTGAGTCCCGTTTACCGATTCATTCGGAAAAGTATTCATATGTATACTGATAAAGGGTACCTTCGCATATTGGGAGGCTATTTTGATGCGCTCTTTGATATCGGACACTTTTTTTGCGTGGATGGTATCCCCCGTTGAAAAGATACTATCTTCTGTTTCCCGGGTCAATGCATAGCTTATTTCGGATTTTTTTAAACAATCTGCGATTTTTAAGGTAACCGATAAATTCAGGTCTGACTCTGTTGTTCCGTCTTTACCAACCGCTCCCCCATCCGGTTTGCCGTGGCCGGCATCCAGAATAAAGGCGGGCTCTTTTCCGTTTGCAACAATACTTCGGTTTATAGCCGGAATTTGAAATGCCAGTACCGAAAATACAGCCGCAATTGCATAGATTAAAAGGACATGCTTTATCCGTTTAACGATCATTCAAAACACCTCAGAAAAGATTATGTTTTTTTGATCGTATATATGTACCTTATGATACCTTTTTATTCTCAATAAACCGGTTATAGATCTTCATCAGAACGTCGGTCAGATAAAACACCTTATAGCCGGCGATATATCCGATCCAAGGCGTTGCAACGATCGGAAGAAAAGATAGAATCAGGATGATCTGAACGTGATTCGGAAATGCTCTGGATAACGGCCACGTCCAATACATATTGGCGTTTTGAAAATAAACTGCAATAACCGGGTTAACCGTCAACCGATAAAGAATATAAAGAATCATTAACGGAACGGCGGAAATCAAACCGGCAACTGCACCTTTATAAAAATAGCCCTTATAAGCGGGATCCTTCAACGGCCGTTTGGAATCGTGGGAGCCTTTTTTGAAAGCCGAATGATACGTGATATAGATATAAAAGGCAAAGCAGATCGCAAAAGCCAGAAGATATCCGGGCAGACTGTTTTTGAAAAATACGATCACAAAAGGAACAAACATCCAGCCTAAAACACTTGCCATAAATTGATCGATCAAGAGAGATAACGATGTTTTTAAAATATGTTTCATTCGTTTTAAACCTCATATTCAAGTTTTCTTAAATAATCAAGATGGCATCGGAATGCCGACGGGATGGCTTTTTTAGTTAGAATTTGGCGAATAGAAGCCCATTGGTAACCGGGCACCTCATTTTTTAAAAGAACCTCGTAGCCGATCATATGCCATTCAATGTGGGTGAAAACGTGGAGAGAATTCTCTAATTTACGGATTGAAAGAACAGATTCCCCGAATAAATCCTCCACCTGCGCTGGATTTAAATGTTCCGAAACGTTCGGAAACTCCCATAAATTTGCCAATAATCCCTTTTCGGGACGCTGCCGGATGGCGATTTGATCCTTATGACGCAAGATAAAAACGGTTCGCTCTTCCTGCTTTTTCGCCTTTTTACCGGTTTTCACCGGGATTTCCTTGATGAGATCATCCCTTTTGGCAACACATAGTTCTTTTAGCGGGCATTCCGCACATTTCGGTTCCCCGTTCGGAAGGCAAACAATTGCGCCCAATTCCATCAGGCTTTGCGTGAATTCGGATGTTTTGCCGATCGGATAAATCGGTTTTAATGCTTCGGTAAATTCTTTTTTTGTGGCAGGGGCGGCAATGTCATTGAAGCTACCCAAAACCCTTGAAAGAACACGCAGCACGTTTCCGTCTACCGCCGGTGTGGGCAGCCCTAATGCAATCGAGCAGATGGCGCCCGCTGTGTATTCCCCGATTCCGGGCAATTTCAACCATTCTTCGAACGTTTCGGGGAAAGACCCTCTTTCCCGGATCAGCCTGGCTGCCTTTTGCAGATTTCTTGCACGGCTATAATAGCCAAGCCCTTCCCAATGCTTCATCAGTAATTCTTCCGGCGCATCCGCCAACGCATTGATATCCGGAAAGGTTTCCAAAAAGCGAAGATAATACGGAATCACAGGCTCTACTCTGGTTTGCTGCAGCATAATTTCCGAAATCCACACGTTGTATGGGCTCGGGCTCTTACGCCATGGAAGGTTCCTTTGATTTTTTTGAAACCACTCTAAGAGAGGGGCAACAATAATTGATAAGCGATTCTTGTTTTCCATAATAAAATCATTATAGCGTATTTCCGCATAAATATCTACTGTTTTTTTTGTAAATAATATCTTTCCGTTAACGAAACAATAGTTGACAAAATCAGCGTTTTATCCGTGGTATGATGGGTCAAATGATGTTAAAAGGAGTGTCAGTATGACCCAGATGCAACAAAAGCTGAATCAATTTCAGCAAGGTGCTGTTTCCGCAGTATATTTTGTTCTAAAAGTTTCATTTTCCGTGGCAATCGGTT
>CAZIQE010000146.1:0-5743 GCA_964541385.1 uncultured Eubacteriales bacterium
CGCCTCCACCTGGCTATCGGTGGCGTGATCCTTCAGGATCCGCTCCCGCCGTTCCGGGCGGAAGGTATGATAGGTGTTGGCGTTGGGAATTCCCGAAAGACCCCTGCCGTTATCCAGCCATTCGCCCTTGCCGGTTCCCCGAAATACCACCGAAACCGGCTCCTTCGGCTGGGAAAAGGTGCAGGCGGTGAGACCCCGCTCCGAATAAACCTGATTGCCGATCACCGCCCCTGCCAGTTGATGCCATTGGGTTACGGCACCCTTCAGGATCGCTAATTGCCGCCGGTGGAATTCCTTCCAATCGGTTTGATCTGCCCTCTCAAGCCCTGCAACGATCTCCCCCAGCGTGGCACCGTTGGCAGGGGGCGTTCCCTTGGGAGATAAATAAAGGCAAAGATTAAAAATGGCCTGGCGGTTGGCTTGGGTCAAGGTTTTCATCAAAACACCTCCTTCTATCCATTTTATGTGGCGGAAGGATAGGGAGTACCTGTGGTCTTTTTGACAATTTTAAAAAAGTCACGAAGCATTAGGCTTCGTGACTTTTTTTAAAGGTAGTGTTTAAGCGGGCGGCAAGGGCTTGCATTTTTTCGGGGGTCACCTTCAGAACCCGGCGGTCGTAGGTGAGAAGACCGTTGGTTTCATCCTCCACGTCGGAAACCTGGGTCAGAACGGCGGCGTTCAGACCGTTGGGGATATTGGAGAGAATATCCCGCTCGTAAAGCTTCAAAAGTGCTTCTTCAAAGGTCTTCGGATCCTCGGTGAAGAAATGATAGCCGGCATTTTTAAGGGGATTGGAAAAATGCCCCGGCACCTTGCAGGAATAGCCGCCAAACTCCGAAAGAACCATCGGCTTGCCTTGAACTGCCTTCAGCTTCACCGGTTTGAAATAGATATGATCGCTTTCCACGTCGGATTTATTTTCCTTGAACCAACCGGAGGTGGTATCGAAGATCCGGGTGGGGTCATACGCCTTCAGGCGGGTATAGCAGGCATCCGCCTCAAACTGACCCCAACCCTCATTGAAGATGGTATAGTAGACCACGGAGGGGTGGCTATAGAGGGCATCCATCATCCCCTCGGCGGTTTCGAAAAAGGCCTGCTTCCGTTTCGGGCTCACCCGGTGGGTCACGCCACGGCGCAAAAAGAGGGTGGGCAGAACGGTATCCACCAGATAACCGTAGCGGCCGCTGTTGATCATATCCTGAAAGACCAGCATCCCGTAGCGATCGCAGTCGTAATAGAAAAGCTCCGGCTCCAGCTTGATATGCTTGCGGAGCATATTGAAGCCGCACGCCTTCATTTGCAGAATATCCTGCCGGAAGCCCTCCTCCGTGGCGGGCAGGAAGATGCCGTCGGCATAATAGCCCTGATCCAGAAGCCCGTGGCAGAAATAGGGCTTTCCGTTCAGGCAGAGATAGGCTTTTCCCTTTTGCTCCTTCACCTCAAAGGTGCGCAGAGCAAAATAGGAGTCGACCCGATCCTCCCCGCAGATCAGCGTGAAGGGATAAAGATGGGGATCCTCCGGGCTCCAAAGCCGGGGATTTTCCACGTTCAGCGTGAAGGTGTTTCCTTTAAAGGGATATTCCCGTCCTTCAAAGAGCAGGGTCTTTTGCGTTTCGCCGCCCGATAGCGTGAGCGTCACAGAATTCAGCGTGGGGGTGATGCGAAGCGTTTGAATATAGGGCTCGGGCACGCTTTCCAGCCAAACGGTCTGCCAGATGCCGCTGACCGGCGTATACCACATCCCGCCCCGCTTTACCCGTTGCTTGCCATAGGGAAGCTCCCTGTTCAGAGGATCGGAAACCTCCACCCGCAGGGTATTTCGGGCTTTCAGGGCGGCGGTGATATCAAAGGAGAAGGGCAGATAGCCCCCTTCGTGTTCCCCTAACAGGGTACCGTTCAGATAAACGGCAGCCACCTGATCTACGGCACCGAAATGGAGCAATACCCGTTTTTTTCGGAACCCGTCCGGCAAAGTAAAGGAGCGGGAATAGACCCATTTTTCCGTCTTTTTCAGGCTTCGCTCAATGCCGGAAATCCGGCTTTCCGGCGGAAACGGCACGGTGACCTTTCCCAAGGGCGTATCATCCACCGCCAGATCCCAGGAGCCATTCAGGCAGAGATAGGAATCCCGCTTCAGTTGGGGGCGGGGATAGGCGGAAAAGGGAATTTCCGGCAGGGCTTCTTCATAGGGCGTTTTCAGGGGAAGGAGCCGGATCGGCTTCTTTTTCCGAAAAAGAAAGAAGGGGAAAAGCGTCAGCAGGGCGAGCCCTGCCGCCAGAAAGATGTTGGCGTTGGGGATAAAAGAGGTGGTGCCGTCGCCATTGACAACCGTTTCGGCACCGGAGAGCACCCATTTCCCGATCAAGGGTCCCAAAATGCCCGGCACGAACACCTGAGAGAAGATCCGCACGCCCTGCAAACGCCCTGCATACCCTTCGGGCGTGTTGTCCCGGATGGCGGCACCAAACACCGCCATTCCCGCCAGATATCCGCTCATCATCAAAAGGGAGCCGATAAAAACGAGCGGGGTGGAGCGGAATAAATAAAGGAGAAGATAACCCGCCAGAAGACCGGATACCGCCAGAAGACCCGAAAAGCGGAAGCCTTTCCGGTCGTAGACCCGCCCCCAGAGGGCGGTGACGGCGGAGGCCAGCAGGATGGCGGGTGCCATAATCAGTACGTAGTTGCTCATCCCCAGAGAAACCTCATAGTAGAGGATCAGATAGGGCATAAAGATCTGAATGGAAATATTAAAGAGAATGAATGCCGCCAAAGTGGCATAAAGGCGGGGATTTTCTTTCAAAACCCTCGGTCGGAACCCATAGAGAATACTTTGGAAATACGGCTCATCGGAGGGGGTGATCGGGGGCTCCTTGATCAAAAAGAACCCCAAAATGCCGATCAGCGTGACCAAAACGCCGATGATGGCGAAGATCAAACTCCAGCTTTCCGCCTTCTCCAGATCGAAAAACATAAACCCGCCGAACACCACCAAAATGGCCAAGAGGGGCATCATTGAATTGATGCCCTCCGCCGCACCCCGGTTGCTGGCATCGGTGGAATCGGTGAGCCAGGCGTTGAACGCCGCATCGTTTGCGGTGGAGCCGAAAAAGGTCATCACGCAGTCTAAAATAACGGTGAGCGAAACGCAAACCGCCGCCGCAGAGACCGCCAAAGGGAATGCCGCTCCGATCCAATCGGTGCGCAGCAGCATAAAGCTGAAGATGGAAAGACCCCAGAGAATATAGCCGGAGCAGATAAAAAGCTTTCTTTTGCCCAGCTTATCGGAAAGGGCACCCATCAAAACGGTAGTGAGGGTCGCCACAACGGAGCTTGCCGCAACCATGGCGGAAATATCCCCGGCGGAGGCGTGGAACATTTTATAGATGAAAACGTTGAAATACATATTTTCAACTACCCACGCCACCTGACCCATCAGGCTGAAAACAGTAAGAACGCACCAAAAGCGTCCGGTCAATTTATTTTTCATAGTCACACCTTAATCCGTCCACGCGGCGATCCGATCCACAACCCTGCGGCGCAGAGCCGGATCGGTGGTGGCAAATTCAATGGAATAGGCGCCCCGATAGCCCAGCTTCTTCAAAAGGGCAATGCCCTCTGCGAGCGGAACGGTGCCGGTGCCCGGCTCCACCTCCCGGATCCATTTTCCGCTCAGGGAGGGGTAGCCATAGGCGGATTCGGAGGGCGGCTGGGGCAGGACTACGGAATCCTTCAAATGCACATGGCGGATCTGATTGGAATAGGCTTGGATCAGGGGCAGAATTTCTTCGTCCGCCTGCCGGATGTTGCCGAAATCCGCAACGATGCCGATCGGGCGGTCTGCTTCCTCCAAAAGACGGCCGATATTCGCCACGCCGTTGAATAAAAAGCCCTGATCCTCATAAATGGTGGAAACGCCGAAGGCTTGGGCGTGATCGGATATCTCCCGCAGAGCGGAGATGCCTTTGGCGAATAATGCCTCTTTTTGATCGGCAATCAGCTTGCTGTTCCGGTATTCCGGGCAAAGGGTATGGTGCAGGTAGGGGGAGCCCAGAATACGGGCGATCTCCGCAAAGGCTTTCACCCGGGCGATATTGCGTTCCCCTTCCGAACCGGTCAGATCCTGCGAGGTGGAAAGGCAGCAGATCGAAACGCCCTTTTCATCCGCATAGGCACGGAATTTCTTGGCGAATTCCGGGTCCGGCTCCGCAAAATCCAGCCGGGTAAAAAGCTCCAGTTGATCCATTCCGTATTCCGCCGCCAGATCCACCATTTCAAACCAGGAGGTCACGGTTGAGGGCGTGCTGTAAAAACAACAATTCATTGGTTTTTTCACCTCAAAAATCTAAATTATTTGTGGTCGGGGAGTAAATAGGTGCCGAACCGATAGATGGCATTGGCGGCAAAGGAGCGGTCGATGGGATATTCGGAAGCATAGAAAGCATACCGATCGCTGTCTCCGCCGGTCACCAGATTATGATCCCGGCAGAAAACCGTTGCCCGCACGATCTCTTCGGAAATATGCGGATACAGCCGCATCATCGCCTGCACAGACGATTCATCGGGCGTGGTATCGATGCCGAAATAATGGGCGGCACGGGACATAATCAGGCACGCCTGCCCCACGCTCACGCCCTGATCCAGATCCGTTTGGAAGAAGCCGTCGTCGGTCAGGATGCCAACCTCATAACACCAATAGCGGGCGTCCCGGAAATGGCGGGGTGCGGTGAAGGGCGGGTTCGGACCGTCGGCCTCCGGTTTGCCTGCAAAGCGATAGATCACATCCAGAAGCTCGGCGGTGGTGCAGGGGGATTTGAGCCCGAAGGATTTTTTGGAGTCCGGCTCCATCAGCTCATTGGTCAAAACGTAATAGACAGCCGCCTGGTTCATAATGCCCACGTCCAGATATTGGGTGGTGGGGTCATTCAAAATTTCCGTGCTGGTTTCCAAGCCGTAGGCAAAGGCATAGTAATCGTGATTCAGAATTTCGGCGCTGATCTTGAATTTCTTGTTCACCGCCTCGTAGAGCCTGCCCGCCTGCTCCCGGATCTCCGGCGTTTTCGCATCATATTGGAAATACGCCTGCGAGGAATCGTAGCGGATGCCCTCCGCAATGAAGCTGCCGTCTGCCAAAACCGCCACGTGATCCACGTTATCCGCCAGAATATCCTGGCCTGCCAGCAGGCGGGAATCGTAAGTTATGCCGAAAAGATTCAGAACGGTGGGCAGAATATCGATGGTGGAGCAATAATTTTTCACATGCACCGGCTCCATATTGGGAACGTAGCAGATAAAACTGTTTTTCTGCTTATCAAAGATATTTTTGATGGGTCTGCCCGCCAGTTCGGCGTATTCTTCGTTGGTCAGACCGTAGGGGTAATGGTCGGTGGTGAGAATAATCGCCGTGCGGTCGGCGATGCCGGCATCCTCCAGCCGATCCATCAGGTAGGTCAACGCCATCTCCACCTCTAAGTTACAGGCGATATACGCCTTCACCGTATCGGAATAGTTCAGGTTCTGCACCAGATCCCGGTTTTTGGCGCTCATGGCGTTATTTTGATCGTATTGATAATGACCGCTGAAGGTCATATAATAGGCAACGAATTGCTTGCCGCTATTGATATATTCATCCACAGACGCCTTCATCATATCAAGATCCGAAGAAGGCCAGGTCACTTCAATATCCAAGCCGCTGTTGGCGGCCTTGAATTCATAGCCCATATTGGTATGGGTATAGTTT
>CAZIQE010000147.1:0-2385 GCA_964541385.1 uncultured Eubacteriales bacterium
AGGGTAACAGAGAAGATCAGCACCCCAACAACGATCGCCCCGACCACGCTGGTGGCAACAAAGGGAATCGCCAGCAGAATGACTGCGGCAAGAACGGTTAACAAAATACCGATCAGCAACGTGGTTAAAGCGGTGCAGACACTACGGCAGCCGACGTTCCGCCGGATCCGGGGAGCAACAGCCAGCGTAATGGCGAGGTATCCCACAGCGATACCGCCTACCACCCAGGAAAAGACCGGGGGGACTGTGATCGCCGCCGTGATCCGAAGAAATGCCGCAACGACACCCAGGATCCCGCTGACGATGGCGGCGAAGCCAACGCAGCTGCGGTTGTTATCACAACAGAATAAAGACATCTCTTTCACCTCCGTTATCACTTTATGCAGATTGACAGCGAAATGTGTCGATTCTGAAAAAGCAATCGAAAGAGGAAGAGACTTTACAATTTACTCATTGTCTGCGGGTGTTTCTTTTTTTCCCTGGGCGGCGGCAAGCTTATGCTTCCGCCGTTCTTTTACTTCGATCGGCATCGGCTTGATCTCGCCGGCGGCCTGCAGAGCCTGGCGGGTGAGCAGGGGACCGACCAATTCATAGACCAAAACGGCAAATAGCGTGATATTGCGGATCAGGCGACCCTGATCCCCGAGCTGCATAGCGGTGGTGCACATTCCGAGTGCCACCCCCGCCTGCGGCAGCAGGGTGATCCCCAGATATTTACAGATGGCGGGCGAACACTTGGTGGCGATTGCGCTGCTCATTGCGCCGAGATATTTGCCCAGCGACCGGAAAAGGATATAAACCGCACCGATCCCCACAATGGCGAGATCGGAGAATACGCCCAGCTCCAGCTCCGCACCGCTGATCACAAAGAACAAGGCAAAAAGCGGCGACGTCCATTTATCGGCGGCAGACATCAAATCCTCGGAGAGGGGGCAGATATTGCAGAAGACCGTGCCCATCATCATACAAACCAGCAGGGAGGAGAAATGAATATGAACCAGCCCGATCCGGAATTCCAGCATCGAAAGGGAGGCGGTTAAAAAGACCAATGCAATGGTCATATTCAAACGGTTGGTGTTGGAATTAAAGAGCTTTTCCAGTTGAGTGAGCACCCAGCCCATCAAGGCACCCAGCATTAGAGAACAAACGATTTCCACCAAGGGATTCAGGATAATGGAGGCGAGATCCAACGATCCGCTCACCATCGTTTTGGCGATTCCGAAGGAAACCGCAAACACCACCAAGCCCACCGCATCATCCAGCGCAACGATCGGCAAGAGCAGCTTCGTGAGCGGTCCCTTCGCCTTATACTGCCGCACCACCATCAAGGTGGCGGCGGGGGCTGTTGCGGTTGCGATCGCACCCAGCGTGATGGCTTGAGGCACCGTTAGCTTATCCGGAGCGATCAGATGGATCACGACCAGAACGCCATCCACCAGCAGGGCGGCTGCCAGAGCCTGCACAACGCCGATCACAAGTGCCTGCTTTCCGGTTTTCTTCAATTCACTCAGCCGGAACTCATTGCCGATGGAAAAGGCGATAAACCCCAATGCCACGTCGGAAACCATTCCCAATCCTTCCACGGCTTCATGGGAGGCAAAGCCCAGTCCATTCCAGCCGAAGGCACCCAGGCAATAGGGACCCACCAGCACACCGGCGATCAAATACGCCGTTACAGAGGGCAATTTCAACGGTTTAAACAGCCGGGTCATTAAAAGCCCTGCCAAAAGAGCAACGGAAACCGATAACAACGTATTCAAAAATACAACCTTCTTTCATTTATCATACCGATTTATCATATCAAAACGGAATTCATTTGTAAAGAGTTTTTTCGACCATTTTCACCCTTTCAATTTTTTCTGCGTATCTTGTATCAGAGGAAGTAAAAAAGGAAATAATATTTTCAGAAAACGGTGAAAGGACAGTAACCAATGATTAAACGAGGAGATATTTATTATGCCGATCTTTCCCCGGTGGTGGGGAGCGAGCAGGGCGGGCTGCGGCCGGTTCTGATCGTTCAGAACGACGTCGGCAACCGATACAGCCCCACGGTGATTGCGGCGGCGATTACCAGCAAGGTGGATAAAACGAGGCTCCCGACCCATATCCACATCGAGGAGGCGTGCGGCTTACAGCGAAAATCGATGATCCTTCTGGAGCAGGTGCGCACGCTGGACAAAATCCGCCTGCGGGAAAAAATGGGTCATATCGGCCCGGATACGATGGAGCAGGTGGATAAGGGGCTGCAGGTGAGCTTGGGATTATAATGTCGAAAGATTAAAAATAAATTAAATCGGCGGCGGTCTTATTGCGGGCGGAACGTAAATCCGCTATACTGAAACCGTATTATAATAATAAGGAGGAATTCCTATGAGTGAATATATT
>CAZIQE010000148.1:0-10620 GCA_964541385.1 uncultured Eubacteriales bacterium
AAATCAATTCAACATCCATTGTTAAAACAATAAAACCGCAACTAAAAGGCCAATTGCTCCCGCTACCAACGGAATGGCTTTTCCGATCGTTGAAGTTTCTTCCTCCAATTGATTTATAACTGAGGATAAATACTGCAAAAAGGCATCGTTTGCCTCCGTTGATTCGCTATAAGTTCCCATCCTCAGTTGGCTGACGGTGGCTTCCAGACGTTTTTGATCCTCGCTCAAAAAGCCTTTCACGTTTCCTCCCCGCAGGATCTCTTCTGCAATGGATCCCATCCCGCTCAGAACCTCATCCAATGAGCTGCGATATTCCCGCATTTTCTGCTCATAAAGACGAAATAAACGTTCCGTTTCACGAAGAGCGAGCAATCGGTTACGGCGCTGCAGGCTCATTACCTTTCCAATGGAATATCCGCCGCTAACAATCAGAACTGCACCAATAATCTTCATCATCATACTGATTTACCGTAATCACCTTTCTAACTCTCCCCGGGGAGCGGGCCCCTTTTAATAAAACGATCTTGGATAAAGCACCCGCCTCCTTCAGACGGCGAATCTGAGGACGGCTGAATAATTCTTCTTCATCCCTTGCGTGGGCGGTTGCCAAAACGGGTACACCCGCATTCATTGCCTCCAGCATTTTTTCCGTTTCGGCGTCGGTTCCGATCTCATCGCAAACCAAGACCTGCGGCGAAAGGGTGCGAAGTGCGATCATCATCCCGTAGGGCTTAGGATAACCGTCCAGAATATCAGCTAAAGTGCCCAATTTCTTTTGCGGAATTCCCTGATAAACCGCCGCAATCTCGCCCCGTTCGTCCACTACTGCGCTGCGGTAGCCCTTCTCCGATAAAACCCGAACCAGATCGGTTAACAGCGTTGTTTTTCCGCCGCAGGGCTCCGAAACGATCAAAGTGGAACAAAACTTACCGTCACAAAGCAGCTTCGAAAACAGCTTCTCGGCAATCCCCGATACGTCTCTGCAGATCCGGAAATTCATTGCGGTGATATCACGAATACGGGGCTGGCCGGATTCGTTTTTCACATAGGTGCCGCAAATGCCGACCCGATGCCCGCCGGGCAACGGAATATAGCCGTTTTCCATCTGGCTTTCAAATCGGTATACGGCGCCTCTGCACACCTTGATCCAAAGCTCCTCCATCTCTTCCAGCCCGGGCTTCAGATGCTCCACCGGGTAATTTCCGTCGCCGCAGCTGATACTGCAACCAACCCCACAGCGAAAGCGCAATTCCGTTGCTTTTTTTAAAAGCTCTCGGGGCATACTCTCAATTTTTTTGATCCATTCTTCTTTCAGATAGGGATAAAGCTCTGCAATTCCTTTTTGCATTTCGTCCTTAGCCATTGATAGTTGTCCCCTCCTTTTGCTCTCATTTTATGGACAAAGAAGGAATTTTAGAACCAAAGTATGATGATTTCCTTTTGGGATATACTACACCCAAAAGGAGGATTGTTATGCTAAATCATACTATCAAGCAAGTTTTTGCCAACCAGATCCTGGATTCTCGGGGAAATCCCACCATTGAAGCACAAATTCTTTTAGAAAACGGAGTGACCGCCTCGGCAGCTGTTCCCAGCGGAGCCTCTACCGGTCAATATGAAGCTCTGGAGTTACGGGACGAAGAAGATCAATATAACGGAAAAAGTGTATATAAAGCCATTCAAAACGTTAATACGTTGATCAATCGGGAATTGCAGGGAACGGAAATTTTCGATCAACCGTTGATCGACCGAAAAATGATCGAATTAGACGGCACCCCGAACAAAGAAAATTTAGGTGCCAATGCAACGCTTGCCGTTTCTCTGGCGGCTGCAAGATGCGCCGCCTGCGCCGCCAAGATGCCTCTCTTTCGCTATCTCGGCGGTGCCGCCGCTTGCACATTGCCGATCCCGATGCTGAACATTCTCAACGGCGGTGCGCACGCAAACAATAATGTCGAAATTCAGGAATTTATGATCCTTCCGCTCGAAGCCTCCTGCTTTTCGGAAGCATTGGAAAACAGCGTTCGGGTTTATCACAGTTTAGGGCACATCCTGAAAGAGTCCGGCTTCACCACCACGGTTGGGGATGAAGGCGGCTTCGCCCCCAATTTGGATTGCGATGAACAGGCTTTGGAGCTTTTAATGCGAGCCATTCAACGGGCAGGGTTAGAGCCCGGAAAGGATATCGCCATTGCTCTGGATGCCGCCGCAAGCGAATGGAAAAGCCCGGACGGTTACCTGCAGCCCAAGAAAAACAGCGTTTTTTCAACGGATGAATTGATTTCTTATTTTGATAGCCTGACAAAAAAATATCCGATTCTGTCAATCGAAGACCCCTTGGGCGACGATGAATTCGATGGATTTGCCAAAATTCAGCGCAAAACGGGGATTCAGATCGTTGGCGACGACCTGTTCACAACGAACAAAAAACGCCTTTCGGAAGGAATAAAGAGGAAAAGCGGCAACGCCATTCTCATCAAGCCCAACCAGATCGGCACGCTTTCCGAAACGTTGGAAACGATTCAATTGGCAAAGATTTCCGGCTTTAAAACCATTATTTCCCATCGAAGCGGAGAGACCGCCGATCCCTTTATTGCCGATCTGGCAGTTGCGGTAAATGCCGGGCAGATTAAAACCGGTGCCCCCGCCAGAAGCGAACGGGTTTCAAAATATAATCGGCTTTTGGGAATTGAGAGAGTTTTGGGGAGCGGTGCCTATTATCCCGGAAAATCCCTGTTTTAAAGATAAAAACTGCGTGAAAATCACGCAGTTTTATATTTTCAGCAATTCAGAACCGCCGATCCTTTCGCCCCACTCCCGAAGGATCCCGATATTCATTGCGCTATACCGACACCGCCCGCCAAACTCCTCTGATTGCATAATGAAAGAAGCAAAACCCGGACGGGCGGTTTGATAGGGGCGATACATTAACGCCACATAATAGCCCTTACGGTAGTAATACAATTCACATTTTTCCGGCGGGAATGATTTTAAGTGATTTAAAAAATCCAGCACTTCCTTTCCATCTTGAATAAAAAACAGATACATCTCCAAATCCATACGTTCCATTTTATCAAAAGAAATTTTATCTTTCTCTTCACCGGAAATTCGGGTGATCAAAATATAGTAGGATCTGGAAACGCCGGGGATCACCTCCACCATCAAGCTGCAATTATTCAGATCCAGACCCGTTTCATCCCGTGTTTTTTCCAAAAGTCCGTATAGAAACGACTGAACGTGCGGCTCGCCCTCGTTGATCCGTTCAAAGGGCAGATCGTAATAATCGATATCCTGATCCTCCATTAAGATCTTCACTCTGTTTTCATCCAACACCTTTACCAGCACCGTTTACCCCTCCTTATTCACTAAAATATGCAAAAAAGAGGCAACCGTTACAGTTGCCCCTTGATTCGTTCCATTGCGCCTTTTTCCAAGCGGGAGACCTGCGCTTGAGAAATCCCGATCTCACGGGCCACCTCCATTTGCGTTTTTCCCTCTAAAAAGCGCAGCTCGATAATGTTTTTTTCCCGTGGCGGCAGCGTTTCAATTGCATCCTTGATCAACATCTCGTCCAGCCAATCATCACCGCCCCGTCCGTCGCTCACCTGATCTAAAACGTAAATGGCATCACCCCCGTCGGAATAGACCGGTTCAAACAGCGATATGGGATCAACGATGGCTTCAAGTGCCATAACAACGTCTTCCTTTTTCACTTCCATATAGCGGGCAATTTCATCGATGGTAGGCTCACGGTTCTTTTCGCTGGTTAATTTTTCCTTCGCACCCAGCGCACGGTATGCCAAATCCCGCATCGATCTGGAAACTCGTACCATATTGTTATCCCGCAGATAGCGGCGGATTTCGCCCAGGATCATCGGTACCCCATAGGTACTGAAGCGAAGCCCAAAGCTCAAATCAAAATTATCGATGCTTTTGATCAAGCCGATACATCCCACCTGAAACAGGTCGTCCATACATTCTCCACGCCCGACAAACCGTTGCACGATGGAAAGAACAAGCCTTAAATTTCCCTGCACAAACAGATCCTTCGCTTTTCTGTCGCCCTCTTTGATTCTACGCAGCAATTCGTTTTTTTCATCGTTCGATAAGATCGGCAGTTTTGAAGTATCCACCCCGCTGATTACCACCTTATTCAGCATAGCCATCTCCTTCAATATTTACTGCTATCATTATTTCCAAGATCGAATGATCTTATTCGAACCACTTCGGCGAATGAACATAGTATGGAAGGAGGTGAGAACATGAAATATCAAACGTTTTGCGCCGCAAACAGCGGCGACGGTTTTATCTCGTTATTCGATCAGTTGATCGATGAAAAAAAGAAACATATTTACTTCATCAAAGGCGGGCCCGGCTCCGGAAAAAGTACCTTACTTAAAAAAATCGCAGAACAAAACGATGAAGCAGAGCTGATCATTTGCTCCGGAGATCCTTCCAGCTTGGACGGCGTTATTTTACCAAAACAAAATGTGTTGTTGATGGATGCCACGGCGCCTCATTCCTATGAGCCGCAATATCCGGGAGTGGGCGGCTCGATCGTTGATCTGGGGCAGGCATGGGAGCGTGATAAACTCAACAAAGAGAAAATCATCGAATTATGCGATCAGAAAAAAATCGAATATCAGATCGCATATTCCTTTTTGAAAAGCGCAAAAGAATTGTATAAAGCGGCGTTTTACCCTTTGGGAGCCTTCTTAGATGGGGAAAAATGCAAAAAACTGGTCGACAAAATTTTTCGTCAGAACGGCTTGAGCGGAAAAAAAGAGCAAACTAAATCGCTTGAGCACCGTTTTATATCAGCACTCTCCGCCAACGGTTACGTTACCTTAACAGACTCTATTTTAAAGCTGGGCAAGAATATCATCCTGATCGAAGACACCTGGCTGCAGGCACATCATTTTATGGAAACCGTATTGCAAATGGCTTTGGAAAATGAGCTTTATCCGATCGTTGCATATCATCCCTTATTGGGGAAAAATGCGATTCAGCATTTGATCTTCCCGGAGGCTGATCTTTCCATTATCAGTAAAAGCAGCGTTTTCCCGGTTACCGTCCCCGAGGATCAGATCATCAAAACCATTTCTTTGCATCATTTAATTCAGACGGATGCCATTGATAAAAACAGAAACAAACTCTCCTTTTTGAAGCGAACCGAAAAGGAGCTGCTGCAATCAGGCTGCGATCATTTGGCTGCCGCACGTGATATCCATATGGTGATTGAAGCGGAATACCGCAAAGGAACCAACTTTAAGATCACAGAAGAAATCGGACAGAAACTGATAAATAAACTATCTGCCTTATCTTGACTTTAAAGGTCGATTATGGTAAACTAAACAAGGGGAATTAATCAAAAAACAAGGAGTTCATAAAATATGAAATTAATTTCTTTCGCAGTTCCGTGCTATAACAGCGAAGCCTATATGCGGCACTGCATCGATACGTTGCTGACCGGCGGCGATCAGATTGAAGTGATCATCGTTAACGACGGTTCCTCCGACGGAACCGCCGCTATCGCCGATTCCTATAAAAAAGAGTATCCCGATTTGGTCAAGGTGGTTCATAAAGAGAACGGCGGCCACGGCTCCGGCATTATGGCCGGTTTGAAGGAAGCGGAAGGTTTATATTATAAAGTGGTGGATTCTGACGACTGGGCGGACGAAGAATCGCTGCAAAAGATTTTGAAGCTTATTGAGTCCTTCCGGGAAAAAGATGAATTGCTGGATATGATCATCTGCAATTACGTTTATGAGCATGAGGGCAAAAAGCCCCGCACCATTCATTATCATAGAATCTTTCCCAAAAACAGAAAATTCACCTGGAACGAGTGCGGTCTTTTTGATATCACCCGCTATGTGATTATGCATTCCGTTTTTTACCGGACGGATTTGGTGCGGCAAGCCGATCTGCAAATTCCTCTGCACACCTTCTATGTAGATAACATCTTCTTATATTACCCTATGCCGTTGGTTAAAACCATTTATTATCTGGATACGGATTTTTACCGTTACTTCATCGGTCGTGCGGATCAATCGGTGAACGAAGCAAATATGATCAAACGGGTGGATCAGCAGATTTTGGTTTCCAAGCTTCTTTTGGAAAAGCACGATCTTTCCGAGATTCGCAAGGAATGCCCCAAGCTATACCGCTATATGATCAACTATGTTTCCATTATGGTTTTGATTTCCGCTCTATTGCTTTCGCTTTCCGGAACCGAAGAATCCTTAAACAAATTAACCGAATACTGGAAATATATCGAAACCAATCATCCCAAGGTTTATCCTCACATCCGATACCGCTCACTTGCCGGCTTATATAAGAGCACCAATAAGGTTGCCCGTGCATTCAGTATCGGCGCTTATAGATTGGTACGGAAGTTTTATAAGTTTAATTAAAAAATGATGCTTGATAAACTTAGATCATTATGGAAGAAATACTGGCATATTGCCTTTCTTCTCTATTTCGCCATCTATTTACCCTGGTTCTTCTGGTTAAACGAATATACGCCGACACGCCCGGAAGCAGTTGAAATCTATTGCAAGCTGGATGATTTCATTCCCTTTAATGAATGGTTTGCCATCCCCTATTTTATCTGGTTTGGCTTCATTGCATTCGGGTTCGTATATTTCTTTTTTGCTTCCCGAAAAGAATTTATCAGAATGTGCATTTTCTTATTTACGGGAATGACGGTCTGCTTAATAATTTATACCTTCTTCCCCAATTGCCAGATGCTTCGGGTAGATTATTCCACGCTGAACCGCCAAAACTTTTTGATTGATTGGTTGGCTCAATTGCAAGCCGGCGATGCACCCTATAACGTTTTTCCCAGTATTCACTGTTTAAACTCGATCGGAATGAATATTGCATTGGCAAAAAATCAATGGTTTAAAAAGCATCCTTGGGCATTGATCACGGTGACGCTCCTGACGATTTCAATTTGCTTATCCACGGTATTCGTGAAACAGCACTCCATCTTGGATTTTTTCGGAGCCATCGGATTATCTTTGATTCTTTATCCCATCGCTTATGTAATCCCCTGGAAAACAATACTAAAAAAAGAGCAGTCAGATTGACTGCCCTTTCTTTATATTAAATTATGCTTTATCGGGGATTTTATCGTAGTTCTTTGCGGTTTCGGTAAGTGTATGTTTCTTTGACCATTCTTCAGAGGCCGCAGAATAATCTGCATTCTTTTTATCCTTGAGGCAATCGGCCTTCCATGCAGGTAAGCCTTTGCCTTCATAATAGCAAATCGCATATCCGTTGGTCACTTCTATTACTTCTAAATCGCCTTCTTTGCGTTCTTCCTTAAACGCCCAATTAGCAACGTTCGAATCGCCGAAATCGCTCATTTTATAGTTTTTGCAAAGACCGCCCAATTGAGAGGTATAACTGTCTTCGCTATATTCTGAAGCATATTTTTCAAAGGATTCCGCTTTCAGCCCTTCGTCCTTCAGAAGCTTGAGCACTTCGTCGGCCTTAGCCTTTGCCTTTTCTTTCGTTTCAAAGGTTGACGTTGTGAACACGATATCACGGATCGTGTGGGTGCCGGATTCATCCCGATAGGGTGCGGCGGTTAAATAATAAACGCTATAACTGGTTTCGTCCACTTCAAACACTTTCGTTTCGCCGACTTTTGCCGTTTTAAAAAGCCATTCAGAGGTTTCATCCTCGGCAGTATAGCCAACCTTGATCCCGGGCAGGGCTTTCACAACGTCTTCAACGCTGGTTTCTTCCTTGTCTTCGCCGTCTTCCGTTTCTTCTGCGGCAGAAGAATCTGCTTTGGCAGTTTCGTAATTTTCTACCCAAGCCTCAAATTCATCCACGCTCTTAACAGCCGCCAGTTGATCGGCAGATGCTTTGGCCGCCTCTGCGGTATCGCCTTTAACGGTATAAGTGTAATAATCTACGTAGCGATAAGTATTGATATTATCCGTATAATACTTTTCAATTTGCTCGTCCGAATAGTTCAGGCTATCCTGATACTGATCGTAATATTTACCGGCAAGAGTGGAAAGTTCCAAGCATTTGCGCACATCTTTTTCATTGACGCCGGTTCCGAACATCCTCGGAATAAACTCGTCCAAAGAAAGATTGCTTTTCTCGGCATATTCTTTATAGGAATCAAAGATCTTCTGAATCTCCGTTTGATCCGCTTCTTCTAATTTAACACCGGCGGCGGTTGCCTCTTCTGCCAGATAGAGATATTCTTTCACTTGCTTTCCGGCTTGCTCGGCAAAATAATCAAACCAGCTTTTTCCTTCGTTCATCACGCTATCCTGCTTCCGCAGGGGTTTTGCGGTATCCAACTTAAAGGAAGAAAGATAATCGGAATAGTTATTAACAAAATTATTATACTGCGTATAAACAAAATAGGTCATCATCGCCGCATCTACTTTATAATGATCGGTTTGCATCACAGTAGCCTTGCGCTGAACGTCGCCTCGCTCGACTGCGGCATTATGAATGCCATTCAAAATCAGCCCGCCTGCAATACAAATCACCAAAACAACTGCAATGATCGAAGTTGCGATCACGGTCGCCTTTTTTTGTTTTGCTTTTTTTGCCATCGCCGCACGCATTGCTTCCTTTTCGCCTGCGCGGCTGGCTCTGGCACGTTGTCCTTTACCCATGGTAAAACCTCCGTGTTTAAAAATATAGTTTTATTATACTACATCTTTTCTCATTTGTGAATGATTATTTTTTAAAAAATGTAAAATTAAATGGGCATTTCAGATGAAAATGCCCATTTTAATTTTAATGATTATTGATCGCCGAAACGGTTTCTTGCCACATAACTGGTATGGAGCAATTTATGAGCCTTATGGCTGCCGGGCTTTTCAAGATACTCATCATAAAGCTTCTTGATGACGGGGTTTTCATGCGATTTTCTCAGTTTCATTGCAACGTCGGTATCATAGAGAGCCTTTGCACGCAGAGCACGCAGGTCAACGAAATTCCGAACAGATGCAGGCTGATGGGGTTGACCGCCGCCGTTCACGCAGCCGCCGGGGCAAGCCATCACTTCGATAAAGGTATAGTCGGCTTCGCCGGCCTGCACCTTCTTCAAAAGCTCTTTGGCGTTTGCAAGGCCGGAGCAAACAGCCACCTTTACCTCCAGATCGCCGACTTTATAAGCGGCTTCCTTGATTCCGGCAGTACCACGCACGTCGGTAAACTCCAGCTTGCCCAGCTCCTCGCCGGTGAGTGTTTCAACGGCAGTACGCAGAGCGGCTTCCATAACACCGCCGGTAGCACCGAAGATCAAACCGGCACCGGAGCCGATGCCTAAGGGGCTATCGAATTCGCTGTCTTCCAGTTTATCGAAGAACAGACCGGCTCTCTTGATCATTCTGGCGAGTTCACGGGTGGTGATCGCAATATCAACATCGGGAACACCGGCGGCAGACTGATCTTCACGGCCTACTTCAAATTTCTTCGCAGTACAAGGCATTACGGAAACGCTGACGATATCCTTCGGATCGATACCGTTCTTTTCTGCATAGTAGGTTTTGATCATCGCACCCAGCATCTGCTGAGGAGATTTGCAGGAGGAAAGATTGGGGATCAGATCGGGGAAGTTAAATTCGCAGAATTTGATCCAGCCGGGAGAGCAAGATGTGATCATCGGCAATTTACCGCCGTTCTTCACACGCTCGATCAACTCATTGGCTTCTTCCATAATGGTGAGGTCGGCAGAGAAATCGGTGTCGAATACCTTATCAAAGCCCAATCTCTTTAATGCCGTTACCATCTTCCCTTCCACGTTCGTACCGATATCCATACCAAAGGCTTCGCCTAAGGTGACACGGATCGAAGGAGCAACCTGAACAACAACGTGCTTGCTGGGATCATTCAATGCTTCCCAGACCTTATCGGTATCGTCTTTTTCCTGCAATGCGCCGGTGGGGCATGCAACAATACATTGACCGCAGGATACGCAGGAAGTGAGCGCAAGAGGATCGTCGAAAGCGGATCCGATATGCGTTGCAAAGCCTCTTTCGTTGGCACCCAGAACGCTGACGCCCTGGTTCTTTTCGCAAACTGCAACGCAACGGCGGCAAAGGATGCACTTATTATTGTTGCGGATCATATGAGCGGCAGAAGTATCCACGTCGAAGGTATTCATTTCGCCTGCAAAGGAATCTTCCTTGTCAACGCCGTATTCATTGCAAAGGCGTTGCAATTCGCAATCGCCGGAGCGAACGCAGGACAGACACTTCTTATCATGATTGGAAAGGATCAGCTCCAGAGTTTGCTTTCTTGCCTTCATAACCATGGGGCTATGGGTATAAATCTCCATTCCTTCGGAAACGGGGAATACACAGGCGGCAGCTAAACGGCCGACCCCTTTCACTCTGTTTTCAACAACGCAGATGCGGCAGGCACCGATCGCATTGATTTCTTTCAGAAAGCACAGAGTGGGAATATCAATATTGATTTTTCTGGCAGCCTCCAGAACAGAAGTACCGGCGGGTACGCTAACCGGAGTGCCGTCGATGGTTAAATTAATCATTTGCATAATCTTGCTCTCCTTTACTTTCTGACAATTGCTTTAAACTTACATTTGCTTTGGCAAACGCCGCACTTGATACACTTGCT
>CAZIQE010000149.1:0-2229 GCA_964541385.1 uncultured Eubacteriales bacterium
GATGCCATTTTTAAGGCGGCGGCGCTTGCCGCAAACCACGCGCGTATTCCCTTGGCAAAGGAAGCCGTTGCCGAAACCGGAATGGGCGTTGTGGAAGATAAGGTGATTAAGAATAACTACGCCGCCGAATATATCTATAACGCCTATAAGGATACGAAAACCTGCGGGGTCGTGGAAGAAAATAAGGCGTTCGGCACGATGAAGATCGCCGAACCCATCGGTGTGATCGCCGCCGTTATTCCCACCACCAACCCCACTTCAACGGCGATTTTCAAAACGCTCCTGGCATTAAAAACCCGCAACGGGATCATCATCAGCCCCCATCCCCGTGCCAAAGGATGCACCATCCATGCGGCTCAAATCGTGTTGGAGGCCGCCGTTCGGGCGGGCGCACCCGAGGGCATCATCGGCTGGATCGACGTTCCCAGCCTGGAAATGACCAATCTTTTGATGAAAGAATCGGATATCATTCTGGCAACGGGCGGTCCCGGAATGGTAAAGGCGGCATATTCCAGCGGCACTCCGGCTTTGGGCGTGGGCGCCGGAAACACCCCGGCGATCATTGATGAAACGGCTGATATTATAAAGGCTGTGAACTCCGTGATCCATTCCAAAACCTTTGATAACGGAATGATCTGCGCTTCGGAACAGTCGGTTCTGGTGCATAAAGCCGTTTATGATGCGGTCAAGGCGGAATTTGCCGCCCGGGGCTGCTATTTCCTGAAGGAGGACGAACTGGAAAAGGTTCGTAAAACCATCCTCATCAACGGTGCGATCAATGCCAAGATCGTGGGTCAAAAAGCGGCAAAAATCGCCGAATTGGCGGGCGTAAAGGTTCCGGATGAAACCAAGATTCTGATCGGCGAGGTGGAAAGCGTGGATCTGAGCGAGGAATTCGCCCATGAGAAACTCTCTCCGGTTCTGGCGATGTATCGGGTGAAGAGTATCGAAGAAGCCTTTGATAAAGCCGAACGGCTGGTTGCCGACGGCGGCTTCGGTCATACCTCTTCCATCTATCTGAATGAGATCACCGAGCGGGAAAAGCTCAATGCTTTTGCCGCCCGGATGAAAACCTGCCGGATCCTGGTGAACACGCCCTCTTCGCAAGGCGGTATCGGTGATATTTATAACTTCAACCTGGCGCCCTCCCTCACCCTGGGCTGCGGCTCCTGGGGCGGAAACTCCGTTTCCGAAAACGTCGGTGTGAAGCACCTTATTAATATCAAAACCGTTGCCGAAAGGAGAGAGAATATGCTGTGGTTCCGTGCCCCCGAAAAGGTTTATATGAAAAAAGGCTGCCTGCCGGTAGCCCTGGATGAATTGAAAAACGTAATGGGTAAGAAGCGGGTATTCCTCGTAACGGATACCTTCCTCTTTGAAAACGGCTATACCAAGCCGGTTACCGATAAACTGGATGAGATGGGCATCGTTCACGCCACCTTCTCCAATGTTCAGCCGGATCCCACCTTGGCGAATGCCAAAGAGGGTGCCGTTCAGATGAATGCCTTCAAGCCGGATTGTATCATCGCTTTGGGCGGCGGTTCCGCCATGGATGCCGCCAAGATTATGTGGGTGCTCTATGAGCATCCCGAAGCAGACTTTCTGGATATGGCGATGCGGTTTATGGATATCCGTAAGCGGGTTTATACCTTCCCGAAGATGGGCGAAAAGGCCTATTTCATTGCGATTCCAACCTCAGCCGGAACCGGTTCCGAGGTCACGCCCTTCGCCGTTATCACCGATGAAAAGACCGGCGTGAAATACCCTCTGGCGGATTATGAACTGTTGCCGAATATGGCGATCGTGGATGCGGATCTGCATATGAACGCCCCCAAGGGTCTAACTGCCGCCTCCGGCATCGATGCCGCAACCCATGCTCTGGAAGCCTACGCCGCTATGCTGGCAACCGATTTCACCGATGGTCTTGCCATTCAGGCGTTGCAGGTGATCTTTGAATATCTGCCCCGTGCCTATGATAACGGCCCCAACGATCCCGTTGCACGGGAGAAGATGGCCAATGCCGCCACCATCGCCGGTATGGCATTTGCCAATGCATTTTTGGGCGTTTGCCATTCTATGGCGCATAAGCTGGGCGCCTTCTTCCATCTGCCCCACGGCATTGCCAATGCCCTGATGATCGACCACGTGCTCCGGTTCAATGCGGTTGAAAAGCCCACCAAGATGGGAACCTTCTCCCAGTATGATCATCCCCATACGCTGGCTCGCTAT